>CACWIL010000040.1 GCA_902760905.1 uncultured bacterium | reverse complement strand
TATATGGTAGGTAACTATGCAGGCAGACTCGAATCAACAAAAGCTATGGTTGTTAATAAAAATGACATAACAGAAAATACGGTAAAAGCTGATGAAACTTCTTCCTCCGGTTGTGCAGAAAAAACCGAAAATACAGTAAAAACCGGTGAAACTACTACATCTCATACAGAACAAACTCCTAACGGTACTGTAGATGTAACTACAACAAAAGATGAAAATGGTAATCCTATTTTAATTGTATCTGAATATAAATCTGCTGACGGTAAAGTATGGCAGAAAAATACTGTAGAATACTATTATGATGGTAGTATAAAATCTGAGATTGTTGAACAGCTTGATAATAAAGGCAGTATAAGTACAAAAAATATTAAAAATTATAATCAAAATGGTGTATTAATTAATGAAGAAGTATTTATTTCTGTTTCTGCAACTGGAGTTGATGGAACTACGTATAGTAAACTAACAAATAATAATTATGATAAAAATGGTAATTTAACATCATCTCGCAGTGATTCTTATAATAATACTAATGGGAAATTAACTAAAACAGAATATATTACCTATAGTGACAACCAAGTACAAAATGTACAAAGTATAGTATATGACAAAAACGGAGCAAAAGTAGAATTAAACGAATCTAAATATAACAATGGAGTAAACGATTTAGCTTACACAAGAAATACTAAATATGATAATAATGGAAACGTCATTGGTGGTCAGTTTAGTGATCAATTTGGCAATAGATTATCTTCATTCACTCTGGTTTTAAGACAAATATCTGCAGGAGACTTTAAGACAAAAGAAGATGTAATTGCAAAATTAAATGGATGTGGCATAAAACCACAACAGTTTGGAGATGATGTACTCTATTTTACATATAAAGGTATTCAATATGATATTAATTTAAAAGATATAGGAAAAGGAGATTGTGTTAAATTTAGTGCACTTGATAATAATGGAACGCTTGAATCAAAATTAAAATCTATGTCTGTAGATGAGGCAGTATTCTTTGCTCAAATTTGCAGTAAAGGATATAATGGAATAGAAGATTTAAATTATAACGCTGCAAAACAATTATTGACTTTCAGATTTGGCATTACCACATATACATATAATTTTAACTCAAAACAATTAACACCAAATGACATATAATCAATCAGGTCAGGCTTTGCCTGACCTGATGATTTAAATCAAGTCAGATTATTTATCTTATAACCAAAATTAAAGGATAATATACTTGTCAATCAATCCAAACATATCTCAATTTTCACAAAAAGCAAAAGAGCTATTTGACATACTGAATACAAATCGCTCCGGTAAAAGCAAAGAAATTCTTGATGCTGATGAGATGGCACAAGCCAAAAAATGTGGTCTTTCTGCTCTGATTTTTGATTTTAACTCTGAATCTACTGTTTCGGAACAAGGTTTTATTGCTAAGTATATAGAGGAAGCGCAGACAGAAAGTCAGTATCAGGTTCGAATGGAGCAATTTGAGGAAAAGTGTGCAAATATTAAAGAATGTTATGAAGAGCTCAAAAATTATAAAAATTTGCAATTTGGTGTAAACAACGAAGAAAAAATAGAGTTAGAAGTCAGTTATAACACAATTACAAAAGTCCCGCAAAACGGAATGTATACAATGTTTAACGGATACAAGATTGTATATAACAATGGTGCTTATTCTTGTCAGGGACATGAAGAATGGGGCAATTGTAAAAATGTATTCGAGCTGCAGTTATATATAAAAGATGAAATCAAGCAAACAAAAACAGAAGCCTTAAATCATAATTTGAGTAATGCTAAAACAAAAGAAGAAAAATTTACGGCAATAAAAGATTTTGTAGATGACTTATATTCCTGGCATGGTGACTTTGATAATGATTTCTTACGCATAAATGATATCAAAGGCAGACGAAAAGTCAGAATAAACGGTATTGATATATATTATGAAGTTAATCCGACAGACTATAGTGTTAAGTTTGATTACGACAGAATATATGAACAGGTAAATTTTTAATACTAGTTAATATTCTTTATATAAAGTTCTTCTAATAATACACAGAAGGTAGCTGCAATAGCCGGAGCAAATATAAGACCGATTATGCCCAAGTATTGTGCTGTTATAAGAAGGAAGAAGTAAATTATAAGCGGATGAATGTCTAAAAGTTTGCCAAAAACGTATGGTCTGACTAAGTTGTTTTCAGCCCATTGTGCAAAGAAGAACAGTAAAATTACGAGGCCGATTTTTAGTGCACCAAGCTTACATACCGCAATTAAGATTATGACAAACGCAACAGTTGGTCCTGCTATTGGTATTAAATCAAACAGAGCTAATATAAGACCTAAAATTAAAGCGTAATCAACTCTCAGGATTAACAATCCAACAGTCATAATTATGCCAACACTTGCTATTGTTACAATTTGTGCCAAAACATATCCGCCGACTTTTTGAGAAATTGCTTCAATTATTTTATCTGCTTTGTGTTTTAAATCACTTGGAAATAAGCTTAAACATCCTTTTTTTACTGTTTCTTTATCAGTTAAGAAATAATATATAATAATGCAGGCTGCCAAAAAGTATACTAAAAATGTTGCTACTTCTTTACTGAACGTTATAGATTTATCAACAATATTTGATGTTACGTTTGTTGCAGAGGACATTAAACCGCCTAAATCTATATTTTCTAAATTGGTATTTTTTAAAAACGGAATTGTCAGTAAAAATGATTTTGCATGTATCATTCTTTCGGGAAATGTATTTATAAATGAAGCAATTTGCTCTCCGCCTGTAATAATAATCGGAATAAAAAATAAAAAGCCGATAAATAATGTGCCTAAAAGAACAAATGTTGATGCTGCAGATCTTGATATTTTTTTATATTTTTCGCATATCTTATCAACAATCGGATTTAATGAGCACGCAATTACAAATGCTGCAAAGAAAAGGATTGCTATATCTTTTATCTGAGCAATAAATATAACAAATAGTATTGCTAATACCAGAAATATAAAATTTTTTATGCCTACGTATTCAGATAAAAATCTAATCATTTATTAATACTCCTCTAAATATAATATGGAAATTATATCCTATTTTGCAGTAATATTGTTATTACCCGGTCATTCTGAGGGAAAAATCCCGAAGAATATCAAAAATTATATGTTATGGAGATTCTTCGCCCATAAATTGCTGTTGGGCTCAGAATGACGGATTTTTACTGTAACATTGTATATCGTTACCTAAAATATATACTAACATAAAATCACCTGATAATATATTTTCATATAAAAAAAAGAATGCTAAAATAATTACATGGCTAATTTATTGGATATAAAAAATCTGACAGTTGAATATACTTCAGTTAATAATGATGTAAAAAGTGTTGTCAGAGCTGTTGATAATGTAACTTTATCAGTTAAAGAAGGTGAAATATATGCTCTTGCCGGAGAATCAGGTTGTGGAAAATCAACACTTTCAAGGGCTGTTACTAAGCTTGTATCAATCAAATCCGGAGATATATTTTTCAGAGGTAAAAGTATTCTAAATCAAACAAAAAATGAAAAGAAAGATTACCCAAAACAAGTTCAGATGGTATTTCAGAATCCGTATTCAAGTTTAAACCCCAAAATGAAAATCGGAGATATTTTACTTGAACCGCTTGATATAAATACAACATATTCAAAAATCAGAAAAAAGAATATCGTCAAGGAAATGCTTAATGATGTAGGACTTACTGAGTCTGTGTTGGACCTTTATCCACACGAATTTTCAGGGGGGCAAAGGCAGCGTATCGCAATAGCACGTGCGCTTATTCTGAATCCGGAATTGCTTATTGCTGATGAGCCTGTAAGTGCCTTAGATGCAAGTATCCAGGCACAAATAATTAATTTATTTAAAGAATTAAGGATAAAGAGAAATCTGACAATATTATTTATTTCGCACGATCTTAATGTGATAAAATATCTGGCCGACAGAGTTGGTATAATGTATTACGGCAAGCTTGTAGAAGAAAATGATTCAATATCAATCTTTAATTTTCCAAAACATGAATACACAAAAACATTGCTGAGTTCTGCTCCGATATTGAAAATAAACAGTTAAACTGACTTTTCAACAGCTTTTTTTAACAGAGCATCATCATTTGCATGTTCTGCAAGCGGTGCCGGTATAAATAAATCCAGATATCTTCTTATTGCATATTGGTCGGTCATTCCTGATATGTAATCTGTTACAATTTGCGGAATCTCATTTTCATCATAATAAGCTTTTAGTGTTTCCGTATAATATTCAAACAGAGATTTTATAATGTTTCTTGCTTTTTTTTCTTCAGCTTTAGCGACCGGATCAAGGTAAACATTATCAAACATCCAAGTTCGGAGTTTCGTCACATAAAACCAGCCTTCTTCAGACATTGAAACGTTGGGTTTATCCTGAGAATTTGTAATAACATCTGTTATCATTTTACCTAAGCGTGTTGATTGATTTGAGGAAAAATATTTTACACAGTCTGCCGGTAAATCTTTTTCTGTAATAATGCCTGCTCTCACAGAGTCTTCAATATCATGATTAATATATGCAATTTTATCTGCATATTGAACAATTTGTGCTTCAGGAGTTATAGGTTTGTATCCCCAGGTATGTGTAAGAATACCATCAACAGTTTCTTTACAAAGATTCATATCTTCAAGAATTTCAACAACTCTAACGGATTGAACATTATGATGAAAACCGTTAGGAAGTAACGCATCAAGTGTTCCTTCACCACAGTGCCCAAAGGGCGTATGTCCTAAATCGTGTCCTAGTGAAATTGCTTCTGTTAAATCTTCATTAAGTCTGAGTGCTCGTGCCATTGTTCTGGCTATTTGTGAAACTTCAAGTGTGTGAGTAAGTCTTGTTCTGAAATGATCATTGTATGGAGATAAAAATACCTGAGTTTTGTGCTTTAAACGTCTGAAGGATTTTGAATGCAGAATTTTATCTCTGTCACGCTGAAACTCTGTTCTTACTTCAAAAACTTCATTACGTTTTCTCTTTCTGCCTTTGCTTTCTTTACATTTCGTAGCATAAGGACTTAAAAACTCATATTCTCTCTCTTCAAGAATTTCTTTAATTGTTTTTGTTTTACTTTGCATAAGAAAATTATACAAAATAGTTTTTGTTTTTAACTACCCTAAAAGTTGTATTTTAGCTGTAAATAGTGTATTATAAAACGTAAGAGGAGAGTGTTAATGGAACTTTTTAATCTTGATTTTGTAATAAGACTGGTTGTTGCAGTAGTATTAGGTTTTGCTCTCGGCTTAGAAAGGGAGCTTACTAATAAATACGCAGGACTCAGAACACATATTTTGGTGTGCTTGGGAGCGTGTGTTTTTACGTTAATGTCTATATATGGTTTTCCAACATTTGCTCTTGGTGATAATGTTATAATTGAACAAGCGACCGGAGTCAGAGATACTGCAAGAATAGCAGCGCAAATTGTTACAGGTATTGGTTTTATTGGTGCTGGAACAGTTCTCCGGAATGGTCCTATTGTTATTGGACTTACGACAGCCGCAACATTATGGATTGCTGCAAGTATAGGTATGGCATGTGGTGCGGGAATGTATGATATCGCTGTTGTTTCTACAATTTTGAGTGTTGCTGTTTTGACTTTAATAAGAGTTTTTGAAAGACAGTTCTTACCATCAGGAAGTAAGCTTGTTAAAAGGTATAAAATAACAGTATATTGTAATTATGATGATGTGAAAAAAATCTATGATTTTATTATCTCTAAGGTTGATGATATGAAAGACTTTACATCAAAAAAACTTATAGAAAATCCTAATAAAGCAAAAATCGCTGTATGTTTTGAACTTAATAATAAAAAAACTATTGATGAGATTTATGATTGGTTAAATAATACAACTGATGCGGATTCGGTATCATTGCAGGAATTAAATGATTAAAGAAAAGAAAAAAAAGAAAAAAAGAAGAGAGCGTACATTTGCTCAGGAATTGTTGATATACATATGCAAGAAATGAGATGATTAAGAATCTTTATACATCAAAACAAAAAAAGAACGTAATTGAACAGAAGATAGCAAAACAGATTGTAGAAAACTCCGATTTATTAAGTACTCTAAATGATAAGAGTTATGCCGTTGCTATGCAAGTTGGAGAGTTATATGAGGCTGCAGGGGACTTATCAAAAGCCGAATATGCATATTATATAGCTACAAATAAAGCTCCGAATGGTAAATATTTGTCACATCTCAAACTGACACTTATGCTTATTGCTCAAGATAAAATTGATGATGCAGAAAAAACAATTGCATCTGTTGTTGATATGAATAACTTGAGTTTAATTCGTTTTAAAACCAGAGCTTTTATTGTACTTGGGGATAAATTTTATTCTGAAAATAAATATTTAAAAGCGGCAGAAGCTTTTGAAAAAGCAAACTATTATTACAAAAGACTGGCAAAAGTCGATAAACAGGTAAATGAGTCTATAAGGCAAAGGCTTGTTCAGGCTTATATTGATACAGCGACAGTCCTTATTAAAAACGGATATAATTCTGATGCTGCAAGATTTCTTAAAAAAGCCCTGAAGTATGAGCCAAATAACTTAACTATTCAGTATCGTTTAGCAATTGTATATGCTGATTTGGATCCTATTGTTTCTGTTCAGTATTTTGAACCACTAATTTCTAAAATTCCACAAGAAATTGACAGACATATTTTTTCTAATGTTTTAATAAAAGCAGCTAATATTAAGGAAATTGAAGGTGATTTAACCAAGGCTAAGTATTACAGGTACAAAATTCATTCTCTTGATATATATGCCCAAAATAAAGTTATTTATAAAGAAGATGTAGAGGTATTTCTGAAAAAATTTTCCATCAAAAAGATTTTGTTTACGTATAAATTAAAATCTTCTTACACAATAAAAAATATATCATCACAGGATATAAAGAAAATGTCTGCTGATTTTGTATTAAGACACGGTGATAAAGTGCGTGAGACAGTAACTATCAAGAATTGTGTATCGAACAGAAAACCATTGTTTTCAAATGGTGGTGAAATTGATGACATAAATGTAATATTTAGTAAAAATATTTTTACAAAACGGGAAATTGAACAATATTATATTGATATATATTTATATAAAGAACCTGATTATAAAACTCTCGTCGGAAGCTTTAAAGTGCCAATGAAATCTGTAAATCAAAAATCGAGTATTTTTGGTTCGCCCCACTTATAAAATTTCTTTCCGTCTACAAAAATTCCATCGTTAAGCGCACTGGCATTAACTTTAACTCTGCTTCCAACAATTTTAAACTTCTGTCTGCGTCTTTTTTCTTTTGCTTCTTCAAGTTGTTGCTGTTTTTCAAGAAATTCATCTTTTGACATTAAATTCAGTCCTGCGTCACCCGTATTTACAGAATCTAATTCTGCCTGCAGAGAATCTATAACTGAATTTAATTTATCATTTTCAGATTTACCCATATCTGATGAAAAAGCCTGTTGTTCCATTCCTTCAGCGATATCCGAATAAAAATCAGAGTAGTAATCGGCCAAATCATCTTCATTAGCATTTTCATCATATGAGTATGAATTACGGGCAGAAAGAGCGGCATTATTATTTTGTTCATCTATAGCTCTGTAATCTGGAGTAGTCTGCTGTTGGTTAGGATTGTTATTATAAGCATTTGGATTAAAATCATAACCATTGCTATTATTGTTATTATATCCTGAGTTCCAGTTATCGTTTGTTGAGTTTGGATTAAAGCCTGAACTATAATTGTTATTATTGTTATATTCAGGATTCCAGTTGTTACTGTTCGTTGAGTTTGGATTAAAGCCTGAACTATCATTGTTATTATTGTTATATTCAGGATTCCAGTTGTTACTGTTCGTTGAGTTTGGATTAAAACCTGAATTTCCGTTGTTGCCAAATAAAGCCCCTAACCCCTGACTTAAGCCTTGACTTAAACCTTCGCTAAGCCCCTGACTCAGACCTTCTATTAATCCCTGACTTAATCCGTCATTTAATTCTTTTGCAAAATTTGAGAACATTCCCTGAACATCTTGCGATGTATTTGTTGCTCCCATAAGCTGATTTAGTTCAGCATCAATCATTGCTTCTTCTGAAGTAAAATTGTCCATTGAATTATTGCTGAGTTCCTCATCCAGCTCTGCTTCTAACTTTGCCTGCTCTTCATCTGTAATGTCATCATAATTTAAGTCATTGAGCTCATTTATATTTTCATCAAAATCATTGTTTTCATCATATTCAGAGCGTTCTTCTTTATTTTCAGAATAGTCTTCTGTTACGAGTTCCGATGTATCGATTGGATTACCGTATTCATCTGTTTCTTGAGTTGCTGATTTTGCAGAATCAACTACACCTTCTCCTATCTCGTTATTATTAATAGTTGACGATGACACTGCCTGTTGATTTGCTTCTGATATACCAGTGTTTGCTTCAGTATTATCTGATAATAAATCTGTATGCTCACCGGAGATTGATGATGTTCCTTGCGTCTTATCTTTATTATTTTTTGTTTGTTGTGAAGTGATATTACTCCTACTGTCAGATGCTTTTTCAATGCCTAAATTGTCCGAGTTTGCGGCACAGTATTCTGAATCGAATTTTGTTTCATTTGTTTCTGTCATTGTGCTACGATTATTATCGACATCAGATATATTATTGGCATTGCTTATTGCAGCTTCTTGTTTCTTTTTAAGCAGTTCCTCTTGTTTCTTTTTGAGAAGTTCATTGCGGCGTTCCTCAGGTGTCATTTTTTTCAGACGTTCTGCTTCTTCACGCTGTTTTTTTAATTCTTCTATTTTTTGTTTTTTTTGTTCAAGAGGTTTCTTCTGCTGTTCAAGTTTTTTCTCTTTTAGCTCACGAAGTCTCTTTTGACGTTCAGTTTCTCCTGCCACAAGTTCTGTTTTATTAGGATTTGTCACTTGCGATTTATTATTTGGTATGGATTTATTTATGTTGGTGTATTCTTGGTTATTAAAAATAAGTTTATAGTTTGTCAGTTCGGGTTCACCGTTTTTAAGTTTAAAGTACAGGCTGGCAATACCCTTTGACATGTTGTTGTAAAATTCAATGTCTATGCTGTTAAAACCACAGTTAAAATTATTAATTTTAACTGCCTCCTCTAATTCCTCAATTTTATTAATGATATGGACAAAATCACACATTATAACAGGGGAAATAGTACAAATTGCTCTAAACATACCGTTTATTACAACACTATTGCCCAGATACTCGCCGTTAATAGTGATTCCGTTCAATTTTCGCATGACATGTCCTATACCTGTATCATGTATAACGGCATAATTTTCAAAAACTTTAGGGTATTTACCAAAATTTGTTACATTTTGTAATCTTTTTACATCAAACGGTGTAGATAAATTTGTAAGTTAACAATATGAGTTATATTTATTGATTTCGAAGATTTTTTACACAAAATCAGAAAGGAAGTTTTTGTTCAGGAACATTTACATTATGTAAGTCAACAATAGCAACATTTTCTATGTGATAAGAGTGTGGAAACATATCAAAAGGTTGTATGGATTCAACTTTCGCACCGTGTTCGCATAAATATTTTAAATCTCTTGCCAAAGTTGCAGGGTTGCAGGAAACGTATATGATTTTATCTTTAGTCAGTTTCATTGCATAATCCAGACTGTTTGGAGTACAGCCTTTTCTTGGCGGGTCAAGAATAGTAATATGGAATTGTCTGCCCAGTGTAGTTTCGTTTGATAAAAATCTTCCGGCATCTCCCTGATGAAGCTCAATGTTTGCTATATTGTTATCATCTGTTATTTGTTTGGCTAAATCTACTGATTCTTTTACTTCTTCTATGCTTACTACTTTTGTAGCAATATCCGCCAAACAAATTCCAAATGCCGTAATTCCTGCATAAGCATCAAGAATAGTCGGATTTTTAAAGTTATCTGTAATATATTTTTTTACATATCTAAAAATGCTGTCAGCACATTGCGGATTAATCTGGAAGAAGGTTTTTGCACCGACTTTAAAAGTCTTGTCGCATAATGTTTCTTCGATATAGTCTTTGCCTTCAAGATGTTTTGTTTCCTCACCAAGTATAAGATTAGTTTTTTTGTTGTTAAAGTTTATATTAACTCCATTTATACCATCTAAATCTCTGTATATAAATTTTGCAAGTTCTCTGATTTTATTTGATACCGTTAGTGAGTTAACGACTAGAACTACAAGGCTTTTCTTGTTTGCATTTGAAGTCCTGATTACAACGTGACGAAGTTCACCATTTCCTTTTTTCTCGTCATATCCGCTAATATTAAGTTCCTGCGCTTTTGTTCTGATAAAATCAATGATTTTATCGCAGTATTCCGGCTGTATCGGACAGTATTTTATATTTACAAGCTCATGACTACCTGCTTTATAATAACCTGCAAGTATGCGCTTTGAATCTTTTGTCTGTCCTATGGGATACTGAATTTTGTGCCGGTATTCTCTTATAAGCGGTGACGGAATAACATCCTTTACTTCTGCCTCTTTAGAAAAGATTGTTCTCATAGTGTCTTGTACGATTATTTTTTTATGTTTTAACTGGGCTTCATAATTTATAAATTGTAATTGACAGGCACCGCAAATTTTCTGCATTTTGCAGAATGGTTCAACTCTGTCCGGAGAAGGTTCGAGAATCTCTGTTAGCTCTGCTTTTGAAAAATTTTTATTTCTTTTCGTGATTTTAATTTTAACCTTATCACCGGGGCATGTATCCTCTATTTGCCGGGTTTAATAACCTGTATATTTCTTGTTTCTGATATTTCCTGACGTGCATCACGGATAATTTCTTTGTATTCTTCAGATAAACTCAATCCGTTACAAAGTCTGTCAATAAAACCATTATTGACTTTAACTGCTTTTTCAAGAGCACCTACGTCTTCAAGAACTTCTTTTATATCATGTAAGTCATATCCAAAGGATTGTTTTGACTGATATATCATCATTTCACCTGTCTCAGCTACAAGTGGTTCACCGCCTAAGTCAAAATGTAGCTTAAATACTGATTTTAAATCCTGCAGTTCTGCCTGCATTGTCGCAATACTTTGCTGAATTCTTAAATATCTGTCAAAGAGGTAATCAACGTTCTTTAATTGTTTTTGCTGCCAGTCAAGTCTTTGAAGGTAGAGCTTTTTTAACTTTGGATAAGCAAGAGCAAGACCCATAGTGTCTGCCATAGCTCTGTGATGATTTGTAAGCTCTACATTAAATCTTTTTGTCAATGCTTCTAAGCCGTGTGATTCCAGTTCAGGTGCAATCTCTTTAAACATCATTTGAGAGTCTATTCTCGGGTTTTCAAGTCTTTCTCCGGTAACTCTTATTTTTGCTTCATTTAGGAATGAATAATCAAAAATTACGTTATGAGCAACAATCGGATAATCTCCGATAAATTCTAAAATCTTTGGCATAGCTTCTTCTTCAGTCGGAGCATCTTCAACCATTTCCGGTGTAATTCCGTGGATTGCTATACTTGATTTTCTTATATGCTGTTGAGGGTTAATTAAAGTCTGAAACTCGTCTTTGATTTTTCCGTTTTCAAGTCTTACTGCCGCAAATTCAACAAGGCGTTCTCTTGTATAATCTAAGCCGGTTGTTTCTGTATCTAAAACTATTTCTATTTCTTTTTTTCTAGGCATTATATATCTATCCCTTACATAATTATATCAATTGAGCAAAGATGAATTTAATTACTCCCCGCCCAACTCTATAATAGAATAATAGCATAAATATATCAAATGTGGTAATATTGAGATAAACAATCAGATGTAATAAAGAGCAAAGGAGGGTTTATATGGTTCAGAAAGTAGATATTAACAGTTTTGATTCTGAGGTTATAAAAAGTGACAAGGTAGCGGTAGTTGATTTTTTTGCAGACTGGTGTGGACCATGCAGAAAGCTATCTCCTATTATAGAAGAAATAGAAACTGAGCTTTCCGATAAGGTTAAATTTACGAAAATTAATACAGATGAAAATATTCCGCTTGCCCAAACTTATCAGATAAGCGGAATTCCTACATTGTTAGTGTTTAAAGACGGTGAGCTTGTTGAACGTATGGTAGGTTTAATGCCCAAAAACGCTATAATTACAAATATTGAAAAATATTTATAATATATTTAACTTCATATATGGCTGCATATTTAATAAATCTTTAACCACACTTGATTAATACATTAAGAGTTGTTATCATGTGTGCAAAAGGAGTGTGTTTATTATGTATGTGAGTCGTGTATCTTCAAATTATACAGTTGCCCCTGGTGTGCAGCAAAAAAAGTATTTAAATCAACAAATTAATTGTAAAAGCAAACATCAATGTGCAAAAACCTTTGGCGGTATATGTGCAGGTCTTGGAACTTTAGGTGCGCTTGGAGGAATTGCAATAATGACCGGTGGTGTGTCATTAGTACCAACGCTAATATATGGAGCATTTTGTGGCGGCATAGGTGCTGTTGGCGGTCATATTATTGACAAAGCTCAACCCGATTACAACAGAAAAAAATAGTTAATTACATATCCAGACCCAGATCAAGAGTCGGTGCCTTTGCTACAATTGCGCTGGATGATATTATATCAACACCTGTTGATGCAATATCACGCACTGTTTCAATATTAACATTTCCGCTTGCTTCTACTACTGCTTGACCGTTAATAAGGTTAACGCACTCTTTCATCTTTATAAGCGGCATATTGTCAAGCATAATTATATCTACTCCGCAAGCTAATGCTTCTTTAACCTGTTCTGTCGTGTCACATTCCACTTCAATTTTATGGGCATGTGATATGTTTTGTTTCAACCTTTCAACTGCTTTTGTTAAAGAGCCGGAGTACTTTATGTGATTATCTTTTATCATTGCACAATCTGATAAATTAAATCTGTGTAAAGAACCTCCGCCTATTTTAACAGAGTATTTTTCAAACGCTCTGAAACAAGGTGTTGTTTTTCTTGTATCAACAATTTTTGCTTTATATTCACCGATTGCTTTTTGGTATTTGTTTGTTTCTGTTGAGATACCGCTCATTCTCTGTACATAGTTAAGCGCAGTTCGTTCTCCCATAAGAATATATTTTGCCGGACCTTTTATGTCTGCAATTTTGTCCCCTTTTTTTATCTCATCTCCGTCATTAAAATAAAATCTGATATTGATTTTGTCTGATAAAATATTAAAAACTGTCTCAAAAACTTCTTTTCCGCAGAATATTCCGTCAACTCTCGTATTAAGAGTACAGCTCATTATATCGTCTTCGTTTGTCAGATAATCAGTTGTTATATCGCCAAATCCTATATCTTCCTGCAAAGCTTTTTTTACGTGTTCTTCTATAAAAAATCTATTTAACATAACTCAAACCTTCCTTACTTAGTTTATTAATATTTGAATGTAATGCTTCCGTTAGAGTTTCTCTGTAATCACTTCTGTAGTGTGCACCGCGGGATTCTTTTCTCCCTAAAGCACATTTGATAATCAATGATGAAACGGTAAGCATATTTCTGTATTCGTATTCATTCTTATTCAGACATTTTCTTCTGCGTTTAAAATCTTTTTTTAGTAGGTTAATTTCTTTGTCAGCCTTTTTAAGACTGTCTTCTGTTCTTGTTATTCCGACATTTTCCCACATAATATTTTTCAGTTGGTTTTTTAAAGAGTCTGTATCATATTCTTCACCGCTAATAGAGCGGGAATATACATCAATCATTTTTTTTATGCCTTCATCAATAACTTTGGGTGTATCGAGATCTGTGAATGATAAATAGTCTGCCAGCAGATATGCACAGACTACACATTCAAGCAGAGAGTTGCTGGCGAGTCTGTTTGCTCCGTGAAGACCCGTACAGGCTGCTTCTCCTATAGCGTATAATCCTTTTATTGATGTGACTCCATTTACTCCTGCTTTTATTCCGCCCATTGTGTAATGTGCGGCAGGAGCTACGGGAATTGGTTCTTTTGTTATATCAATTCCATTATCTCTGCAGTTTTTTGTTATGGTAGGAAAGCGTTTTAATATTTTTTCTTCCCCAATCAAAGTTGCGTTCAGATAAACATTATTGGTATGGTTTTTCGTCATTTCAGAAAAAATAGCTCTTGTAACAACATCTCTGGGGGCAAGTTCAAGCATGTCACTATACTTTGACATAAACTCTTTACCATCTTTGTTGATGAGTTTTGCACCCTCGCCTCTCACTGCTTCCGATATGAGAAATCTGTTTTGACTTTCCGGACTAATAGCAAGAGCTGTTGGATGGAATTGGATAAACTCCATATCTTCAATAATCGCACCTGCTTCATATCCGAGTGCAATTCCGTCACCTGTTGCACTGTTTGGGTTTGTAGTATATTTGTAAACCTGACCGGCTCCGCCTGTTGCAATGATGATTGCTGAAGAATATACGATTTCGTGTTCATCAGTTTGTTCATTGTATATAATTACACCTCTGCACTCTTTCTCGGCAGTTACAAGAAGTTCTACTGCAATAGAATTATCAAGAGTGTGAATATTATTGTCTGATTTAACAGCTTTGACCAAAGCCTCGGTAATTCCTTTTCCTGTTGCATCACCGCCTGAATGTAATATTCTTTTAATACTGTGCGCAGCTTCAAGCGTAAATGTTAAATTTCCGCTTTCATCTCTGTCAAATTCAACTCCGTTTTTGATTAAATCGTTCAAAACAGCATCAGAAGCTGATGAGATTTCTTCTGTTACTTTTTTATCACTTAATCCGGCACCTGCTTTAAGGGTGTCTTCAATGTGTGATTCAACATTATCTTCAGGGTTTTGGTGAACAACGCCGACAATTCCCCCCTGTGCGTATCTTGAGTTGCTCATTCCAAGAGAAGATTTTGAAATTAATAATATTCCCTCGGGTAGTTTAATCTGCTGCGCAATCTTTAATGATGCGTATAAGCCTGCCGCTCCGCTTCCTATTACAACTACCGAATATTCCGAATATTTCATAATCTCCCTCTACGTTTCTATATTTCATTTTAATATAAACAGGGTTTTAAAGATATTAAATATAGATAAAGAAAAATAAAAAATAAGAGAAAAAAAAGCTATGAACTTTTTATCGTGCATAGCTGTTGATTAGGGATATGTGTATCGTCGTTTTTTAAGGAGTATAGATATATATTAGCAATCCATTTAGAAAAATAAATCATCAATTTAGATGATTTTTGTAATAAATCTTAACATTTTATTATTAACTATTATTTTCCTTTTGAATTAGTAATTATAACTACTCCTTTAAGATTAGTTCATATAGCTATTTTAATTATTGATTTGGGATTATGATATACTAAAATAAATATAGAATGGAATGTTAAAAGGGTGGTTGATTTATGGCTATTGATAAAAGAAAATTATTTATACAGATTTTGTCTGTTATAGGTTTTGCATTAACTATAAAACTTGCAATGATATATTATACAGCTAACTATGATAAGTATGCTCTGGCAAGTTTTTGTTCAATAAATGACTTCATAGATTGTGATGGTGCTGCCCGCACTACTGTTTCTCAATTTTTCGGAATTCCTCTTGCATATTGGGGAATGTTATTTTACATAATCATAATGTTTTTAACATTTGTTGAAAAGTTGAAAAATATCAGATTTTTAAAATTTTTGGAAGTTTTTAAAAATCCTATGGCTTATATAACCGTAATTGGTTCTTTTGCTTTTCTTGTTTCTATGATACTTGCATGTATCAGCATTTGGGCAATTAAAAAGTTATGTATTTTATGCGTTGTAACATATTTTATTGATTTTCTTATAGCACTTATCTCTGCTCAAAACTGGAAAGAATATTTCAGAAGTTTTAAGACTACTGTTTTAGATTTTATTGATGGTATAAAGAACTATCCAAAAACATTTGTTATTTTGCTTGTTCTTTCTGTTTCTTTTCTTGCATACAGTGAAATTTCGGACTGTTTTGTTCCTCATATAAGGAAGTCTAAAGATATTAAAAAAATCATGGCTATGACAGAAAATCCGTATAAAATCAACGGAAATACGTTAGGTTCTGAAAATGGAGATGTAATTGTTGAGCTTTATTCTGATTACGGTTGTCCTATTTGTTATGTTCATAATATTATGCTCCATAAGGTTGTAAAGGAATATTCAAATGTAAAAGTTATTCACTATAACACTCCGTTTGATAAAGAGTGTAATTATGAGATTCCAATGACAATGCATCCGGGAGCTTGCTATATGGCTAAAGCTGCTCTTGCTGCCGGTAAGCAGGGTAATTATTGGGGAATGGCTTCTTTACTCTATGAAAATCATCCAAAAAATAATGATGATTTAGTTCCTTTGATAACAAAGCTTGGGCTGGATAAGGATAAAATATTTAATTATATAAACTCTAAAGAAGCAGATAATGAACTTCAGAAGGAGTTATATAAATCATACGAAAATAATGTAGACGGAACACCTACTATGGTTATTGGCGGTGAAAAATATTTGGGTATAATGTCTTATGCAGATTTGAAAAAAGTATTAGAGAAACATGGTGCAAAAAAATAAAAATAAAATTTTAATCCATGCCTGCTGCGGTATTTGTTCAGGGTATCCAATCGGCTTATTAAAAGATATGGGATATGTGCCGATTGTATATTTTTCTAACTCTAATCTGGATACATCAGAAGAGTTTAACAGACGTCTGGAAGCACAAAAGACCGTATGTGATTACCATAAAGTTGAGCTGATTGTAGAAGAATATAATCATGAGGAATTTTTGGCCTGTGTATCCGGTCTTGAAAACGAGCCCGAACGAGGCAAACGCTGTGATAAATGTATTGAACTGCGACTAAGTCAGGCTGCAAAAAAATCAAAGGAGCTTGGGATAAATCTTTTTACAACTTCTCTTGTAATTAGTCCGCATAAAAATTTTGAAAAAATATCAGCAATCGGAAAAACCGTTGCAGCAGAGATAGGAAATTCAGCCGATAAAGATTTACCCCCACTTGAGTATTTACCCCAACTTGAATATTTACCCCCACTTGAATATTTACCCCCACTTGAATATTTACCCCTGGATTTTAAGAAGAAGGATGGCTTTTTTAAAACCAACAAACTGTCACGAGAACTTGGAATATACAGACAAAACTATTGCGGTTGTGAGTTTTCCCGACGTTAGTTAATACTTACTCGAATGCGTAAATTGGGAGCTCAAAAGAAAATAAGTTTTGATTTCTGTTTTTTATAATTTTGCCGTGGTGGTTTTCAATTATTTTTTTGCAGAAGCCCATTCTGATTTTCTGCCCGACAGAAGAGTAGTCAGAGTGTTCACATATATTTGATAAATGATAGTTACTGCTGCTAATGAAAGAAAGCCTGATTTTATCATTGCAGGCTGCTGTAATTACAGATACTTTTTCCCCGAAGTTAGCATTTGTTATAGAGGTTGAAAGAATATTCATTATAACTTTTTTTAGCTCTGTTTTATCTGCAACAATGCTCATGTCTTTAATTTTATTATTATACTCAAACGTAATTTGTTTTTCTGATGCTTCATTAATAAGTTCGTTAAAACAAGAGTTTATAATCTCAGAAATATTAAATTTTTCATAAATTAGGCTGTACTTATTATTTTCTATGTTATAGGTATTAATCATAAGCGATGACAGATTAAGAATGCATTTACACGAGTTTTCAATATGCAGGACCATATCTTTTTGGGCAGTATTTAAATCTCCCAGTTTATCATTTTTTAACAGTTCTAATGCTCTTATTTGTGCAATAATTGGTATTCTTATATCGTGACTAAGTGAGTTTATAAAGTTTTCTCTTTGGGCGTGTAATTCGTTTTTTATTATATTATTAAAATTGTCCAGATAAAATTTTGTTCTGATAAAAATTAATCCTAATAATATTGTTAATATAGTAACCGGGATATTACCTTTGCTGCTCCAGATTATGTAAATATAGCACAGTGATATTGCTAAAAATTTTAATTGGCTCATTGGTCTATTCTCATATTAGTAATTTGTATAAGTATATTAACCGAGCGGTGATAAAATGTATATTGTCCGGTCAGGCTATAAAATCCGAATTAATTTGTTAAAGTGTCTAATAATACTTTGTGAAGTTTTACGTTATGAACTCTTAGAAAATCTACTCCTTTTTTTTTTTTTTTTTAAGATAATGCTAAAGATAGAGAGTCTTTTAAGTCATTGTCGTTATTATTTATTCCTAAAAGACTTTTTCTTGATACACCAACCATAATAGGATATTCAAGAGAATAAAATTCTTCTATTCTGTTTAATATTTCAAAATTATTTTCTTTTGTTTTACCAAATCCGATTCCGGGGTCGATGATAATATCTTTGATGCCGAGGCTTTGGGCATATTCTATTTTATTTTTTAAACTTAAATATATCTCTTCGGCAACATTAATATAGAAAGGCTTATCCTGCATGTTTTCAGGCATTCCTTTTGTATGTTGTATTATGACGCCTGAATGGTATTTGGCTATTATATCCGCAATTTTTCTGTCAAAGTTAAAACCGGAAGTATCGTTTATTATTGATGCTCCGTTATCAAGAACATATTCTGCTACTTTAGATGAACGGGTGTCAACACTTATTGTGGTTTTGATATTTTCATTTTTAATAAAGTCTAATATTGGTTTTAATCTGTTAATTTGTTCACCTGGTTCCACTCCCTGAGAGTACGGTCTTGTACTTTCAGCTCCGATATCTATAGCATCAGCGCCGTCTTCTATTAGTTGTATTAAGTGTCTCTCAGCATCTTTTGTGTTTAGATATTTACCCCCATCTGAAAAAGAATCGGGTGTAATGTTTAAAACTCCAAAAAGTTTAGTTTTTTTATTTTTTTCTGTCGTGGCCAGCTTATAAAGTTTTTCTCCAAGCTCTCCCAGTTTAAAAGGCTGGTATTTTAGTTTTTCTGATATTTTCTTTATTTGGGAAATGCTTCCGCCTAATATTGCATTTGATAATTCGATATTGCCTCTGATAACTTCTTTGTGAGTAGCGCAGTCAGCACCGACTGTTAGTGCTGTTTGTTTAATTATATTAGCCTGTGCTGCAGAAATATTATAAATTTTAATATTTTTATATTTGTATTTATCAGATGCAACAATACGATATTCTTCATCAAAGCCTATTTGCTGAAGTTCAGTCAGAATGTTCTTATTTGTAATTTCTTTAATAAACACTTCTTGCATGTTCTGATTTTATCATAAACCTACATCATATGGTTGATAAACTTAAAATTTCTGTAAAGATTTTGTAAATGCGTCCGATATTAAAACTGTTAAGGAAATATACATGTCACATCAATATAATACCCCATATAGCGCATTGCCATCATGCGATATACTTATTCCTAATACTGTAAATCCCAATCAGGCGATTGAATATATTAACTCATACATTGAAAAAACAAAGTGTGAAGAGTTTTCTGTTGATATTTCATTTATGAATCTAATTGATGCCTGCTATGTTTCAACTATGTGTTCAACAAAGCATTATATAAAATACCCAGAAGGGAAAATTCATTGGCTTGTCTCATCCTGCATGGTTAAGGATTTTACAAAGGATATGTTACTCGGTAATTCAGAATATTATTGTTAGTATAGCTAATTTCATGTTATAATCTCAATTATAACAATGAAAGGAGTTTATATGCCTGAAACTATGGCGAGAGTTTTGGATAAAGTTAATTCACCTGATGATTTAAAAAAGTTGGGGATAAATGAGTTGTACAGCTTGTCAGAAGAGATGAGAGAGCTCATAATAAAAAAGGTTAATACAATAGGTGGTCATTTCGGGCCTAATTTGGGAATTGTTGAAGCAACGGTAGCTTTACATTATGTGTTTAACTCACCTGTTGATAAATTTGTATTTGATGTTTCGCACCAGTGCTATCCGCATAAAATTTTAACAGGAAGAAAAGACGGTTATACAAATCCTGATAATTATCTCAAATATACAGGATATACAGCTCCAGAAGAAACAGATCATGATTTATTTAAAGTTGGTCATACCTCAACTTCTGTAAGCCTTGCAACAGGTCTTGCAAAGGGGCGTGATTTGTTAGGCGGAAAAGAAAATATTATTGCAATAATAGGTGACGGTTCTCTTACCGGCGGCGAAGCTCTTGAAGGTCTTAATAATGCTGCAACTTTGGGTAGCAATATAATAATTATCGTTAATGATAATGACATGTCTATTGCAGAAAATCAGGGCGGAATTTGCAATATGCTTACCGAACTCAGAGAAAATAACGGCGAAGTAAAAGACAATTTCTTTAAGGCATTAGGCTTTGAATATCATTATATTGCAGATGGTCATAATATAGAAAGTATGATAGAAATGTTCAGTAAGGTTAAAGATACGGATCATCCTGTTTTAATTCACATGCATACAATTAAAGGTAAAGGATTTAAGCCCGCTGAAGATGATAAAGAACCTTTCCACTGGATTTTACCCGGGACATTGGATAAACTTAATGATTTTCCTTCTCCTCAAGCTGAGAGCTATGAATCAATAACAAAAGATTATATAATCAATAAGGCAAACGCAGGTGAACCGATTGTAGCAATGGGCGCTGCAACTCCCGGTGTGTTTGGATGGAATAAAGAGTTCAGGGATAAACTAGGTTCGCATTATATAGATGTTGGTATTGCGGAACAACAAGCTGTAGGTATGGCATCAGGTATAGCAAAAAGAGGCGGAAAGTCTGTTCTTGCTTTTATGAGCTCTTTTGTACAGAGAACTTATGATCAGCTTTCTCAGGATATGGCGCTTAATAATGCACCTGTTACGATGCTTATTTTCTGGGGCGGAATATCCGGAGCAGATGCTACTCACCTTTGTACATTTGATATTCCTTTAATTAG
>CACWIL010000039.1 GCA_902760905.1 uncultured bacterium | reverse complement strand
TAATTGTCTTTTCTATAAAGTCATCTGAACATATTGTATCAAGTGGTGCTTTAAACTTTTCTTTTCTGAAAAATTTGCCTTCCGCACTGTCTTTTATAACCTGCATACCTTTTAAATATGCTTCTTTTGATTTTGCCTCAATTAAAAGACTGTCCCAATAGGTGATAGCCTCACCACTATATTTATCATAGTTAGGTTGTTGAGAAGCAAATCTTTCCGCTTTGAGAAGTTCGTCTCCACGTAAATATTTAACAGCCATTTCTTTAGCTTTGTTTTCATATTTTGGTTCTGTACAACCCGTAAGCGATACACCCATTAACACTGTTCCTACAAGGCCGTACGATACTTTGTTTATATTCATATAAACTCCTTTAATATGTACTTGATTAATTATATATAAAACGCAATTCTTAATCAACAAACTTGCATATACGTAAACCTATATACATTACCCCTAATGGTGTTTGCGAACTCTTACACCCTCAACTTCATGTACATCTTCTGTTACAATAAATGCCTTAGGATCAAGAGAATGAACAACTTCCTTCAATTTGGGCATCTCAAATTTATTAACAACACAATATGTTAAAATCTTTTCCTGCCTTGAATATCCGCCAGTTGTTTTCATATAAGTAACACTTGTATCCAGTTCTTTCATAATAGCATCGCCTATTTCTCTGTAGTATTCAGAAACTATTCTGACAGATTTTGATTTATCGAGGCCTTCCAGAACAGCATCAATAACTTTAGACGCAATATAATAGGTTAAAATTGAATACAATGCTCTGTCCCAACCTAATAAAAATCCTGCACCTGTATATATGAACAGGTTGATTATCATTAAAAGCTCGCCGACTGATAATATTTTAAGCTTTTTTGATATAGTAATTGAAAGCATCTCCGTTCCGTCTAACGAAGCATTACATCTTAAAATTAGTCCGACGCCAAAACCTAAAATTATACCGCCAAAGATTGCTGATAATATTAAGTCTTCCGTAACATGAAACCCATGAAACACATTAGTTGCAACTGCAAGCATCGATGTTGCAAACAGAGTGTGTATAATAAATTTTGTACCAAGTTTTTTAAGAGCAAGCAGTATAAACGGAATATTAATTAAAAGAATCAATATACCTAAGTTAAACTTGGTAACGTAATGAACCATCATTGAAATACCGATTACACCACCATCAATAATATTATTCGGAAGTAAAAATGTTTCAAGAGCTGCAGCTGTTATAAAAGCACCCAACGTTATAAAAAACGCACGTGCAATATATTCTTTTGTAAGTTCTGCTCTTGTCTTTTTTTTCGGCTCTATTTTAAAAAAAAAAAAAAAAAACATTTACATCTCGCTTATTTAAATATATTTATTTTCCACGGAAAATATTAAAGATATTTTTGTGTTTTGAATTAATTTCTTCTATATTTTTTCTTATACCCAATATGGATTCTAAATCTTCTTTTAAGGTTTTAATATCTTCGTATTTTTTTAACATTCCATCCATACATATTGAAACATCACCCGTTTCTTCAGAAACAACAAGACAAGCAACATCAGATACTTCTGACATGCCTATTGCAGCTCTGTGACGTGTTCCGTATTTCCAGCTCAGTTTAGGGTCTTCTGTTAAGGGAAGGAGCACACCTGCCGACAAAATTTTATTTCCCTCTATAACCATTGCACCGTCATGAAGCGGAGTATTTGGATGGAATATTGTTAAAATCAGTTCTGTTGAAATTATTGCATCTATTTTTGTTCCGACATCAGAATATGCGCCTGTTGTAATACCTTTATTAAAAACAATCAAAGCTCCGGTTTTTGTTTTAATAAGATATTTAACAGCTTCAATAATTTCTTTTATAACATCAATTTCCATGTTATTAACATTACCGGCATCTTTTGAAAAAAGAGTTTTACCAATAAATCCCGGCTGCCCTAGATACCCTAGAAAACGTCTGAGTTCAGGCTGGAATATAACGATTAAACTCAAAGATATAACCATTACCATACCTTTTACAAAAAGACCAAGTATTGTAAGGTTAATAAGAGTCAAAATTTCACTCATAATCCACAAAAAAATCAGAATGAACAAACCCTTTACAAGTTTTTCTGACTGAGTATTCTTTATAAATTTTCTGTAGAAGAGAAATAAAGTAACAGCAATGATTAAAACCTCAATAACATTAATCCAGGTCAGCGACCATTTTAGCTGACCAAGAATGCTTTTTGTTACTGCTATAAAAGTTTCTAACATTACTTTCTCAACCTACTTGGGATACAATCGTGTGCGATTAAATCATCAAGACTCTCTCTATCTACTATAATATCAGATTGTGCAGATTTTACAAGTACCATTGCAGATTTTTCTACTCTGTTATAATTTGATGCCATAGAGTAGTTATATGCACCGGTATTATAAACACAGATAACATCTCCTGCTTCAATATGAGGAAGCTCTATTTCATTAATCAAAATATCTCCGCTTTCACAATATCTTCCGGCTATTGTTACCTTTTCTGTTTTTGCTTCATGAATTTTATTAACAACATCAGCACAATATTCTGCCTGATACATACTAGGTCTTGGATTATCAGCCATCCCTCCATCTACTGCAACATAACGTTTTGTTATTCCGTCTAATTTTACTTCTTTAGAACTCCCTGCTGTATAAATCGTCACACCGGATGTTGATATAATACTTCTTCCGGGCTCAATATAAATTGTAGTAATATCAACCGAATTCTTTTTCATTGCATTTGCAACCGCACATGCAAAATCTTTTACATCAGGCGGGCAGTCTTTTTCTGTATATTTTACACCTAATCCGCCGCCAATATTCATCTCATCAAGATTTAAGCCAAATTGTTCGTTTATTCTTTTTATCTCTTTTATAAGAATCTCGACCTCATCTTCAAAAGACTTTAGCTCAAATATTTGCGAACCGATATGAGCATGAACACCTTTTAGAGTAAGGTTTATATATTCATTTTTGATAAGAGTGACTATTTTATCAACCTGTGATAAGTCAAATCCAAACTTAGAATCTATCTGCCCTGTCTGAATATATTCATGCGTATGACATTCAATGCCGGGAGTTAATCTTAAAAGAATATCGATTTTAACACCTTGTTCTACTGCTATTTTATTTAGCAATTCAGCTTCATAAAAATTATCAACGGAGAATCTCCCGACTTTTAGTTTTAGTGCAAGTTCAATCTCTGTTTTTGTTTTATTATTGCCGTTGAACAAAACTTTTGACATATCAACACCGGATTTATAAATTGTATAAATTTCTCCGGCAGATACTGTATCAAAACCAAAACCCTCTTCATCAAGAATTCTTGCAATTGCAGAAGTACATAATGCTTTTGAAGCATACATCATCTTAATATTAGGATAATCTCTGAAAGCTTCTTTATAATCTCTGCATACTCCCCTTATCGTATCTTCATCAATCACATAAAGCGGTGTTCCGTATTTATCAGCCAGCTCTATCAGGTCGCAGCCGCCAATTGTAACATGTCCTTTTTTATTTACTGCTGCCGTTATTGGTTTTAGAGACTGGTTTACACTCATTTTTCATTCCTCTGTTTAATTGTATTTGTTTTATTGTACCAAAAAGAGCAAAAGGGGTAAAGGGGTAAAAGGGGTAAATACATTTAAAAATTTGATATCACGCTTGATTGTATAAGTAGAATTGACAAATAATTTTTATAAAAACTTATTCACTTTTAATAAAAAATTTGATACAATATATGTGGTATAGGAGAAAGTGTTTATGTCTATTGATGATACTTTAGTAATGATTTTGGCAGGCGGAGAAGGTAAAAGATTACACCCACTTACTCAGGACAGAGCAAAACCTGCAGTTCCGTTTGGCGGAAGATACAGAATAATAGATTTTGTACTTAACAATTTTATTAACTCAGGCTTCTTTAAGATTAAGGTTTTAACACAATACAAGTCAGACTCGCTAAACAAACATATTGCTAAAGGCTGGCAGTTGTCACCGTTCTTAAACCAGTACGTTGACCTTGTTCCTGCACAAATGAGAACAGGAGGTTCATGGTACAGAGGAACGGCTGATGCAGTTTATCAAAATATTTTCCACATACACGACGAAAATCCTGATTACGTTTGCGTTTTTGGAGGCGACCACATCTATAAAATGGATGTGTACCAAATGCTCAAATACCACAAAACCAAAGAAGCAGACTTAACAATTTCAGCGATTCCCATTCCGATAGAAGAAGCTCACGAATTTGGCATTATTGAAGTTGATGAAAACTGGAGACTGACTGGTTTTATTGAAAAACCACAGACAAAACCCAAAGCTATGCCAAATAATCCTAACATGTGTCTTGCATCTATGGGTAATTATATTTTTACAAAAGAAGTTCTTGAAAATGCTCTTGAAGAAGATGCAAAAATTTCTGAATCAAATCATGATTTCGGTAAAAATGTTATACCAATGCTTTTAAATCAAGGCAAACGAGTTTTTATTTATAACTTTAATGAGAACACTTTCCCCGGAATGACAGAGCAGGAGAAAGGTTACTGGAGAGATGTAGGTTGTATTGATGCATACTGGCAGGCTAATATGGATTTATTAGATTATAAACCAGAGCTTAACCTGTATTCAAAAGAATGGCCTCTGAGGACTTTCAATTATAATTATCCGCCTGCAAAATTCATTTGGGAAGAAGGCGACCGTATCGGTATGGCTACAAACTCAATGGTTTCAGAAGGTTGTATTGTTTCAGGCGGTACAATATCTCACTGTATTCTGTCACCTGAAGTACGTATTAACAGTTTTTCATCGGTAACTGACAGTATATTAATGGAAAATGTAAGCGTCGGAAGACACTCCGAAATCAGAAAAGCTATTATTGATAAAAATGTTGAAATCCCTTCTTATACAAAAATCGGATTTAACAGAGAAGAAGACATTGCAAGAGGTTTCTACGTTTCAGAAGGCGGAGTTACGGTTGTTCCGAAGAACGCTCGTCTGGGGTAAATTCATTAGCATCTTCAACCCAAATATACGTTAAAGGATAGCTTTTATATCCACTCATAAATGGATTTGAAGCAGCTTTTTCATACTGCTTGATTTTGTGATTTAGAAATTTGAAAAAACTGTATATTTTCATAACTATATGGTTACATTATTTTCTTTATGGTAAATCACCAAAAAGCAGTGGTAAAAGAGTAGATAATTTGGATAAATATTATCCTGAAAACTGTGATAAGATTGTTTTATGATTTTTGTAATATCCGGTGTTATAACAAGAATAGTATCAAATTCTTTCCTCAATGTATTTCAAAAGATATTGACTAACAAAGGAAACAAGCCCTCTGTTGTTAACTTTTATACATATCTCGGATTAACAATTATTGGATTGTGTTTTATCCCGCATATAAAATTTAACTTTAATGCAGAAGTAATTATTAACTTTTTGTGCATGGGAATATTAGGTGCTTTGGGGAATTATTTTATAATAAAAGCTCTGTCTCTTGGCGAACTTTCATCACTTGCTCCTATAAACTCATATAAACCTGTAGTCGCATTAATTATTGCATTTTTCTATCTGAAAGAAATTCCGTCAATTACAGCAATTTTTGGTATTTTGTTAATAATACTCGGTACATACGTTTTACACATTGGAGGTAAATATAATAACAAAAAAGCTGTATTTTACAGAATACTTGCACTTATATTTTCAGGAAGCGAAGCTGTATTTATTAAAAAAATAATTTTACTCACAAATATACCAACTTCATTTGCTCTCTGGGCGTTTTCCGGACTTATTTTTTCATTATTATTTCTGCTTTGCTCGAAACACAAACCGACACTAACAACAGCAAAATACTTGTTGCTGCTCATACTCTCTGTTGGGCTTATGCAATATTCTACAAATTTTGTTTTCTCAAAAATCAATGTAGCATACGCATTGGCATTATTTCAGCTATCAACACTATTGAGTGTATTTTTGGGAATAAATATATTTAAAGAAGAAGGACTTAAACGTAAAATTATTGCATCTGTAATTATGATAATCGGAGCAGTTATAATAATTATAACTTAAAGTCGGCTGTTCACACAAACGATTACTAAAACAATAAATTTGTATATTTTGTATCAATTTTCCGGCTTGGTGCAAATAATCTTTTCTATTTTTTATTTACTGAAGTCGCAATGGACTTTAAAATCACTCCGACACTTGCAACCAATACCGCACAAGAAGAAATTCCCGGCAATATAAAACCTGAAATAAAACCTATATTTGAAGCAGAATCAGGAGTTGCAATATACTTCTTGCCCCTTTCATCTCTAAGATTACCAACCATAATGCCAATTATTGACATAATCAGTCCTGCAAAAATTCTGACCGGCATTTTGTGTTTTTTAGTAAGAGGTTCGTCAGGTTTATCACTCATATAATCAAGAATTCTTGAATCATATTCATCTACAGTGCTTACAACAGATATAAATTTATCCTTATAAGACTGGTTGTTTACAAACTCTGTTCTTTGTTTTTCAACCGAAATGTTATCAGATTGCTTATTTAATGCAGAAGCGCCAGCTACTAGAGAAGCTGTAAGCATTGTTGCTAATAGCGCCTTTTTAGGTGTTACAATATTTATATTTGACAAATTCAATACTGCCTCCGCATATTCAATACAAAACACGTAAAAAATATTTTTGCCTGTTCTTTCGTCTTATAATTCAACAAATTTTTATTCAGGAAGATTATCTAAAATAATTTTTCCCAGTCTGCCTTCTCTAAAATCTTTAAGAACATAAATGGCAGTTCTTTCCGTATCAGGATTATCTCCTCTTATAATCCAATTTCTGCTTGTTGCAATTGCTTCGAGCGTCAGTTCTTCGGTTTTGTAATGCTCTTTTATTGAGTTAACTCTATCACTATTTAACAGAATCTCAAGAAGAGCTTTTGCAACAGGTTCTGGAGAATACGCATTTTCGGAAACAGAGCTTACAAAAGCAAGTTTTGTTGCCTGAAGCTGATCATCCTGACGAGTCGGAATAATACCCGGAGTATCAAGTAAATCAAGTTTCGGGTTAATCCTTACCCACTGCTGCTGACGTGTAACCCCTGCTTTTGCGCCAATTTTTGTTTTTGAAGATTTTGTAAGTTTATTGATAACGCTTGATTTTCCAACATTTGGCATCCCAACAACCATTGCTCTTGCAGGCCGTCTTAGAAGTCCTTTTGCCATTAGAGCCTGTATTTTAGCTTCAGAAAGGTCAACTGCAGATTTGACAACAGCTGAAAGGTCATTATTGCCTTTAGCTTCGGTTACAATAACAGGACAATTTGTTGATTCTTTTAAGTATTCACACCATTTTGCAAGTTCACTCTTTTCAACCAAATCAGATTTATTCAACAAAAGAAGCCTTGGTTTATCTCCCAAAAGCTTCTCTATGTTAGCGTAACTGCTTGATAAAGGTAATCTCGCATCCCGTACCTCAATAATCACATCAACAAGGTTTAGCTTTTCCTTTAACTGACGCTCAGCCTTCGCTATATGACCGGGGTACCAGTGAATGTGCAGCTTATCTTTTTTCAATTTTTTCCTTAATTCTTGTTGCTTTACCTGAACGTTCTCTCAAGTAGTATAATTTAGCACGTTTTACATCACCTTTTCTCTGAACAGTGATTTTGTCAATACGTGGAGAATATACTAAGAACACACGTTCAACACCAACACCCTGGAATACTTTTCTTACTGTTATTGTTTTGTTAATACCTGAACCGTGCTGAGCTATAACAGTACCTTCATAAGCCTGAAGTCTTTCTTTGTTACCTTCAACGATTTTAACGGAAACTCTGACAGTGTCACCTGTATTGATTTCAGGCAACTCACGAGTTGTGTATTGAGATTCTAAATTTTTAATAATCGGATTCATTTTGCTATTCCTTTATATTTTGACTACTGTACATATACATCTATCGTAAATAAAACAGGAAAAAATGTAAAGGGGTTTTGGTAAATATACAGTGAAAATTGTTTAGTTTTGTAACAATTTTATAAAAAAATGCAAATTTTTCTAAAGTTTTTTGCCTCTTTTACCGATATAAAAACTGTATAGCGATTTTCTATTTAACGTAACAATCACCGTACAAAATTTATTGTTAGATTAATCGGAGATAATAATTCTCAAGAGATAAGCATGGGAATAAATTTTTCTAAATTTACAGAACAAGTACAGAACATGATAAAAAAAGCATTGGCAGATAATAAAATCGATGCTGCAGAAGTTCGTGCAATGAATTTAGAAAAGAATGTAGCCAATGAATTAATGAAACAACTCGTCGGAAATTCAATGTATCTTGGAGATGGTTTCTACAGTGCGAGAGGCGAAAACAGCACATTAATATTGCTCGAAAAACCCACAAATAATATGTTTGTTGAACTTACAGATGATAGTTTATCAAGATACAGAAAAAATTATGAAAACGCAGAAAAAGGGCTTTATAAAGATGGTAAAATATACCTGATAGACAAAAACGGAAAACCTATAAAGGATCCGGCTGGTAATTACGTTTGCGAAGAAGTAAATTTTAAAGAAACAAAAAAAGATGTACCGAACTTCTTTAAGCAGGACGGCAGCTTTGATATAACTAAAATACAGGATTACTTAAACACTCTTCCGGAATCTGATGAAAATTATCAGACTTTAATGAAAGATCTGGAAAACACTTCAAGAGAAGCTTCCTACTGGTCAATTACAAATTTTGCAGGAACACAAAAAGAAAGATTTTTAAAAATTTATCAGGCAATAGATAACCACGATTTAGGGCAAGCCGTAGAACTTATGTATTCTTTTTTTAAAGAAGAGTGCGAGGGTTTTGATGAAAATATTTTATCCGTAATAAGAAGCGGACTGGAACGATTAACAGGAGCTAAACAAGCAGGACCTGCTTTATATAATGCTCTTTCCTGGATGGCAGAAAATATTGATAATCTTGTCGGTCGTGACAAAAATAATATAGGTTACGCTCAAAGATTTGTAGTTGGACTTAATAATGCTGATAAAGGTTTGGGTGACTTTATTTTCTCAACAGAAGGTCTTGTTACCATGGGAGCAATTGTAACAGGGGAAGGACTTATTGCAAAAACGGCATCAACGCTTGCACCATACGTTGGCGGAGCTATTCATTCATTCTTTGCAGCACAAGGTTTTGAACTGATATATGACGGTTCAAAAAAAGTCTTAACAGGAGAATCTCTTGACAAAGTAGCTGAAGGCGGACAAGAAATCGGACACGGCTTACCTCTTGTTATATCACCGGTATCTAAGCTTATAAAGAATACAGAAGTTATTGGTAAAAATATTAACAAAATAAAAGAAGCTAAATCAATAAAAGAATTAGATAACATTTTAAATGATATCTTAGCAGAACCTATGACTGCAGAAGAAAGGTTAAATTATTGTCACGAACATTATTTAAAGAGGTTAGAATTACAACAAGAAAATAATAAAATTAACAAGACTAATTCGAGAGCCTTTAATATAGGAAATAACACAGCAGACAATGTTATTCTGTATTTAAAATCAAATTATGTTTCATTTGATTATATTAGAGAAGGTGATAAATTCATTATCAGAATATCTGATGATACAAAAATAACAAATTCCAATCGTTATGATTATTATATTTTTGAGAAAGGTCAGTTAAAAGAAAAACGTATACAAGCTGGCAAAAATGAACTGGGCGAACAAAACTGGCAGAGCCATACCGGCAGAAGCAGAACATTAAATTCAGGTATGAATCCTGAACAGATAACTGAAGAAATTGAAGCTCATAAAGCAGCTAAAAAACTTAGAGACATTGAAATAAAAACAATCAATAATCCGGAACTTGGAAAATTAAGAGTTGCATTTGAAGAGAACGGATTAAATTTAGATGAAACTTTTAGTGAATATGAACTTAAATCAATAATAGCAAGCATTGAAAAAGATTTTGGGTTTAAAATTAACGATATTATTAATGAACCGGAAGTAATAGAAGCTTTTATACAAGCAGGCAGAACTAAATTTAATGGTACTGCCGAAATAATATTAAATCACAGTCTTATTTCAAAAGACAATAAGGGAGTAACAAAAATTTATAACCTATTTGACGGTTTTGATTTATCTTTATATGAGATTAATGAATTGTCTAAAGCTGTAAAATATCAAGATAAGAATAATATATTAAAAATATTAAAAAATAATAACC
>CACWIL010000038.1 GCA_902760905.1 uncultured bacterium | reverse complement strand
AAATCACACAAAATGACAAAAATCGGTAATTTGAAAATTGTAGGTCAAGCATTGCTTGACAAAAACATTTAATCTCTATTATTGTCAGGCGATGTCTGACCTACAAACTTGGTAGCGCACCGTGTTCGGGTCGCGGGGGTCGCAAGTTCGAATCTTGTCATCCCGATTTTTTTTTGCAAAAATCGGTTTCCAAGTCGAACTTACGTTCGTGTCTTGTCTCGTCGCATTAAACGTGCCTGCGGATTTTGCCTTCTGTGCTTGTCGCACTTTGGCAAAACTCCTGCGCACTCCGCTCCTCGCCGCAATCTTGTCATCCCGATTTTTTATACAAAAAAAGCCGGTGTAACCGGCTCTTTTTATTAACATACGATTTTTTATAATGATTCCGTATAAATTGCTTTTACGGCTTCTTTTGTTGCGTTTGTCGGTGCAATCCCGAGTAAACCGTCTAAAGAAGGAGTTGTGAAAGCGAGTTCTGTAAGTTTTTCAACGTCACCTTCCGTAAATCCTTCATCTTTTAACTTATTCGGAACATCAACTGATTTAAGCCATTCATAAACGCTTTCTGCTGCTTTTTCAGCACTTGCAGTATCTTTTGCTATTGGTTCAAGAATATATTTTAAAGTTTCTGCTTTAGCTGAATAAATATTTCTGATTACTGCAGGAAGAAGAATTGCCAAACCAAGACCGTGTGAAAAATCAGGTTTCATAGCACTTAATGGATGCTCAAGTGCATGAGTATAATGCAATAAACCGTTATCAAAACAAACACCGCCCATAAGAGCCGCATAACATAAATAATATCTTGCTTCTTTATCTGAAGGATTTTCAATAGCTTTTGGCAAATATTTACCAACCAGCTCTATTACCTGTCTTGCAAGAGTTACAGAATAAGGTGAAGCGACTTTTGAAGTTGCAGCTTCTACAACATGGTTAACCGCATCAATAGAAACGTATCTTGTTTGTTTTGGTGAAAGTCCTGTCATCAAATCAGGGTCATCAATTGCAAACTCAGGATAAATACAGTCATACGCAATAGCCGGTTTATAATTCTTTTCCAAAATAGTAGCAACAGCAAATCTGTTTGTTTCACTTCCTGTTCCGTGAGTTAAGTTTATTGCAACAACAGGAGCTGCTTCAGTCGGTGCAAACTTAAACTCATACAAACTGCTTCCTGTTTCATTCGGATATTTAAGAAGGATTGCAACAGATTTTCCCGCATCGGTTGGAGAACCTCCGCCGATTGTAATAACGGCTTTTGCGCCAAATTCACGAGCCATTTTTGCTGCTTCATCAATCGCATCAGTAGTCGGATTTGGTGTTACTTTATCATAATTTATGTATTCAATTTTATTTTCTTTTAACGCTTTTTCTACTACGTCCCATGCGCCTGTTGATTTATACGCATTTCTGCCAGACATAACAACAACCTTATCTATTCCTCTGTTTGCATATGTTTTTGCTATATCGTTAATCTTATGTATAGCTCCGCACCCAAAATAAACACAGGTTCTTGTTCTGATTTCCATAACATCATTAACATTTAGGTCTTTTTCCCAACTCATATAAACCCTCCTTTTACCTTATACTAATAACTTTACCATTGTTTATTATTTTAACTAAATTGCCTGATTTGTCATGTATAAACTCATTTATATAGTTTTTGCCAGTTTTTGACTGAAAATCATCCACAGTATGTTTATATCCGTTTTCAAACTTTGTATAAAATTTTCTCACATACTCCTGAAACCTTCCGGAAAAAGTTTCTATCATACCTTTTTCGTTTACCTTTTCATAATACTCTTTATGCAAATGTTCCTGAATTTCACCTGATGTATCAAACCACTTTGAATCGACATCACGGTTAAACTCGTCAAATTCAATGCGTTTAATTAACGTATTTTTATCGTCAAACGTTTCTGTAACCGTATTTTTACCGATTTTATATGTATTTGATTTTTCGCCAAAATTAACTGTACTGATAAATACTTTCATATTTATATTTTATCTATATCGTGGCTTTCGTTCAAAAGATTTTCCAGTTGTTTTTTAGCAGTTTTTTGGTTATTGATTGTTGCATTACCGCCAATACAACCACCCTCGCAACACATAACTTCAACCAGATTGCATCCTTCGTCACATGAACCACAGGTTGCAAATTTTTTGAGCTGCCTTATACTGTCTTTATTCAATCCGTTAATCACAAGCGGTTTAATCGCATCTTCATCTTTTAGAGAAGCTTTGACAGATTCAGCGACACCTCCTGTTACACCAAAATTTCTTGCTTGTTTTGAAGATTCAACCGGATATTTACCACCTTCGAGCTCTGTAATCTGAATTTTCTTGGCAATAAACAATGCACCAAGTTCTTCATAGTTCAGCACATAATCAACATTCGGATTTTCATAACTTTCTGCTCTTTTTGCAACACAAGGGCTTACAAAAACAGTAACAGCATCCGGATGTTCTTTCTTAACAATCTCTGCCGTATAATACATTGGAGTTTTTGTATCTGAAACAAAAGGCTTAATCTCAGGCAAATGCTTTTTGATAAGCTGATTATATCCTGCACAGCAGGAGGTTGTCATAAAGTTATCACCTTTTTCTTCTATTCTTTCAACAAACTCTTTAGCCTCTGTGTTTGCAGTGATATCAGCACCCTGAGCAACTTCATAAACATCATCAAACCCTGCCTGAATAATAGCGGTTTTAAGCTGATAAATCGTTCCGGGGAACTGTCCTACGATAGAAGGCGCTACCATTGCAATAACTTTTTTCTTTGATTTTATTGCTTTTAAAATATCAACAATCTGACTTCTTTCGTGAACCGCACCAAACGGACAGGCCGCAGTACATCTTCCGCAATTTATACACTTGTTATAATCAATGCTTGCAAACCCTGTTTCGTCTTTTTTTATAGCTCCGACCGGACATGAATCTTCACAAGGTACCGAGATTTTGACAATTGCATTATAAGGACACGCATTTACACACATTTTACATTTTTTACATTTAGTATCATCAATTACAGAACGTCCGTTTACAATTGATATAGCACCAAACTTACATGCCGTCTGACATGGTCTTGCAACACAACCCTGGCACAAATCCGTAACGTAGATTCTGTTTGTAGCACAACCCTTACATGCAGCCTGCAATACAGTTAAATTTTTGTCGCTGATTTCTGTTCTTTCAAGAGCTTTTTTGGCGTAAGTTCCGAGCGAAACCGTTTCGTCATCTTCCTCAATCGGAAAACCGAGTCCTGCAATTGTTCTGTCTTTTATGATTGCACGTTCTTTATAAATACAACATCTGTACGGAACTTCCATTCCCTTCGGACGCATTGCATAAGGAATCAGCCTTGTTTGCTCTTCAAAATCATCCGATAAAAATGCTTTTATAATTCTAACAAGTATTTCTTTTTTTAAGTGTATTGCCTGTCCTGCCATTTTTAATTTCCCAATTTTCTGTCTATCACTTCTAAAACTTTTTCAACCGTAGCTTCGGTTACAACTTCTTCGTCAACCTTAACGTAAGGAGCTTTTGAATATTCCCAGTTAATTGAACAGAGTCCCAAACAATTAGCTGCACTTACTTCTACTTTATCACCGTATTTTTCGGGGATAATATCATTTAGCTCCTGTAAATTGCTTCCGCCCATAACGAAGCAGGTTGTTCCTAAACATACTTTAACTTCAATTTTTGCCATAATAAACTCCTTTATACAAATTATAAATACTATATGTATGGTTTGTATTCATCATAACCTTCCAGTGTTGAAAGAATTCTTTCTTTTCTGTTTTCTGATTTGATATAATTTTGATTGTATTTTTTATTATTTTCAACGCATTTTTCAATATATTCATCTAAAGAACATATGTATTTAGCAGGGTTACCGGCATAAACAGCATTAGATTTAAGAGATTTGGTTACTACGCTGCACGCACCAACAATACAGTTAGAATCTATTTTTACACCCGGAAGGATTGTTGTCCTTGCACCTATATAACAATTATCTCCTACTTTTATTCGGGCAAATTTTTTAATTCCTTTGTATTGGTTTTCCTCTCGAAACAGCCATGTTGCTCCGTCATGTGTAATAAAATCAATTCCGTATGATAAGCTGCAATGGTTGCCTATTTCAATTAAAAATGGTTCCGATCCCCAATGAATAGAACTTGACATTTTACAATTATCACCTATTTTTACTCCCAGAGTTCTTACATAATCTATGTATTTTTTTTGTTCTTCCGGACTTTTGATCATACATTTGACCCCTATACAAATTGTACATTAACTTTTTTTAAATATTTTTCTTCTAACACTGCTGCCATCTGTTTTATGACATTTTTTCTTATTTCAATTTCAATCGGAAGGTTCGGATCATAATGAGCCTTATTCATCTGTGCTCCGACAAGGAAGTAGATAACATCGCTGTCAAGCAGAAATTCCATAAGTGTTTTTGCAGCATTATCCTCAGGCTTTCCGTTTTCCAGATATTCGAGAGTTTTTGTTAAAGTTAAAATTCCTTCCGTAACCAAATCAACCCCTTTCATTTCCGAAAGTCCCGGAAGTTTGCCGGCATTCATTGACATTTTTGCAATAACCGGAATATTAAGCTCTCTTGATATAATATTTGCAGTAGTTCCGCCTGATATTGCTTTTTTACCTTTAAAATCCATAAAAAATTTAGCAAAATAACTATCTTTTTCCTGATGATACGGAGGCCCTGTAAATATCAAGGATTGCCTCGGGTCACGACAATACAGAGAAACGATTGAAGTATCATCTTTTAGTTCCTTGTTTGGAGCGATAAGCTGTATTTGTTTAACCAGATAACTGCTCAGTTTTTGAGAAGATATCTCAGGTTCCTGCTCAAGTTTATTAAGAATAATCTTGATTAAGCCATTTCTTTCAAGTCCCAAAGGATACTGTTTTGTACCCATTGCAACCTGAGTTGCACCGTCTGAACAGAAAATTATTCTGTCATATTTTTCAAGTCTAATATTATAAACCTTCATCTTACGGTTTTTAAAATCTTTTGACTGAATAGTCTGATATTCAGGTTTTAAAACCTCGCCATTTCTTATCCAGATAAAATCCGGATTGCCTTCTTCAACAATTTTTGCTTTTCCGTTTTCGTAACAGTCAATGGCTGAAAATGTTGAATAGCTTATACCACGTACTTTACACACAGGAAGTGAGTTCATAATAATCTCACAGGACTGCTCAATATCAGAGTTATTTTCCATAAACTTTAAGAGCATTGTTGAAGTCATGCAGGCAAGAATATTAGCCTTTATTCCGCTTCCAAGCCCGTCAGAAAGCACTGCCACAACCCTGTTCATATTAGGAAAACGGTTTGACGAAAAATAGTCACCGTAAGCGTTTTGATTATATTTCTTTTTTTGGGAACAAGCTACGTCTATAAACATTTTTACTTCTTATCCCCTTCGTTGTTTACTGTAGGATCATAACCTTCTGCAATAGAGTTCAGCAGAAGCTCTGTTTCAACCATATGTTCTCCGAGCAGGCTTGCGATTTCCTGAACGGTTGCAATATTTTTGGTAATAACCTCTCTTGCCTTTTGTGCAATCTTACTTCTGTCCATTTCGGATTTTGTAACATCTGAAATTACCGCACCGACAAGCTCGTTATCTTCAATAGTAAATATACTTATATCATAAAGCTTATCTTCAAGAGCGTAGTGCTCCTGATGAATATCTTTACCTCTGTCAATAGCTGATTTAAAGAGTTCGCTGAACGGAACAATCCTGTCTATTGCAGCACCTGTTAAACCATCCTGACGTGATGCAAAAATTTCGTACATTTCTTCTGATAAAAACATGTGCTCAAAAGAATCATTTGCTTCAACTATCTCCATGTTTGAATCAACTATAACAACCGCAGAAGGCATACATCTAAGCATAGCTGCAGCCTTTCTAACTGCTATTTTTCTCATATATGAAACACACTGAGAAGATTCAGCATCACCAGCAATAAGAGCATTTACAAACTCTCGGCAGCTTGCATATCCGCATCCTGAACAGTTTAATTCGTCTTCTTCCGAGTGTTTGCTTATTTTTCTCAGAGCTTTGGTTATCTGCTCAATAGAAAACTCTATTTTTTCTGCAGGACAAGGCTCATACTCTACAGGAACGACTGTTCTCGGCTCTTTCGGAACAACATCTCTGTGCTGAGTATTTGCATAAATATCTGATGTAATCATTATTCCTGATTTATCCGTTGATGCACAAGGTCCATTAATGCAGCCGCCTGTACATGCAAGAGCTTCAAGGAATATTTTGTTTTCTATTTTGTCAGGGTTCAGGTTCTGAAGCGATTTGTCAAACCCTTCCAATGAGCTTACGGAAACAAAAGTTACATCATTTTTATCAATACCGACTTGTTTTATAGTTTCATTCATACCGCCTTCAAGAGGGTACAAAGCTCCTTCGTAAGCACTTTCAGGTACAAAATGACAACTTTCATCCGGCTCAATTGTTTCAATATCAATAAACTCTTCTCTTATCCAGTAATTAAGTTCATCAAAAGTCAACGCTGCTGCCATTAAATCGGAATGGTTATCAGCTTCGTTTTTCTTAGCTATACAAGGTCCGATAAATACAACCTTGATATCATCACCAAGCATGCTTTTCAAAAGACTGCAATGTGTAAGAGCAGGTGAAGCAATTGGTGTAATACATTTTGCAAACTCCGGCTTATAAAGTCTTATATAATCATCAATTACCGGACAGGCAGACGAGATAAAGAGCCCTTTTGCTGCTTCATTAAGAATTTTAGCTGTCTTTATAGAAACTTCCTGTGCTCCGAGTGCTGTTTCCGAAACACCCGCAAAGCCAAGCTTTTTAAGAACTGCTGTCATTTTTTCTTTTGATATATTATATATTCCGGCCCAGCTCGGTGCAAGTGAAACATAAACCTTTTTACCTGTCAGGAATAGAGCTTTAACTACATCTATATCGCTTCTGACTTTTTTTGCTCCCGCAGGACAAATCGTTACACAATGTCCGCATGCAATACATTTTTCGCTAATAACAGATGCACTTCCGCCCTGAATACGAATTGACTTTACGTGACATTTTCTTATACATTTATAGCAGTCATTACACTCGTTTTTTAATGTATAGACAGGATTTTGCTTTTCCATAATATAACACTCCAGACCTTTTGATAAAATTAGTTAAAATTCATTATTTTCTTGTATGAGTCCAATACTTCTTTAATTTGTTCTTTCGTTACATTTGTATATTCTTTTTCATTTATTATAATTCTTGGACCTATTTCACATTTATTTTCGCACAAAGCACCAACAATTGAAATATCTGCTTCCAAATTATTTTCTTCTATATACTCTTTAATGTATTCAAGGTTTTCCAAATTACCTTTTGCAAAACAGGCACTACCCATACACACTTTTATTTCTGTTGTCATTTTATTTCTTCTTTCTCATCATTGTTTGTAAACTGTAAAAAACTTCCAATTAAGTTTTCATTCCATATTTTAACATCTTTTGGCAAATCAAGCACGCACGGAGTAAAATTCCAAATATATTTTATACCAGCACCTGCTAGATAATTTGCAACGCTCTGGGCGTATTCTCTCTGTACCGTTAGTATTGCAATATCTACACCTAATCTTGATGCCAGATTACCGACTTTTGATATATCAAAAACTTCTTTTCCGTTAATAATTGTTCCGATTTTTTTTGAATCCTTGTCAAACATCGCCAAAATATTAAGTCCGTAGTCTTTGAAGCTGTCATATTTTACCAGGGCAGAACCAAGATTACCCGCACCAACAATAAATGCATCTTTTGTCTGCTTAAATCCAAGTCTTTCTTCAATCTTACGTTTTAAACTTTTTACTTCATACCCTACACGACATTTACCTGAATTATCAAGATATTTCAAATCCTTTCTCACCTGCGAATTATCAATATTAAGCAGGTTTGAAATCTTTGTGCTTGATATATATTTTTCATCATCTCTTAAATCATCAAGAATAAAGTGATATAAAGTTAATCTGTTAACTACCTTATCAGGAATACTCATTTTTTACCCTTCTGCCATCATAAACAGGATACTTAAAAGTGGAAAATTAATTAAATTAACTTTCCACTTTCAGTCATCATATTTATACTTAAACAATACCTTCGTATGCATTCAAGAATAACTGCTTAATTTCACTCATAAGCGGATATCTTGGGTTAGCACCTGTACACTGGTCGTCAAATGCTCTTTCAACCAATACATCAAGGTTTGCCATGAATTCTTCTTCCTTAACACCGAATTCTCTGATTGATTTCGGAAGGTTGATTTCTGTCATAAGCTCATCAACAGCTTTGATTAATCTTTCAACCTTTTCATCATCATTCTTACCGCCTAAACCAAGTTCATCTGCAACCTGACCGTATTTAGTTTTTGCGTTCGGGAACTTGTATTGCGGGAAGATAGCCTGTTTAGTCGGTTTATCAACTGCGTTGAATTTAATGATTTGTCTTATAAGAAGTGCGTTAGCAACACCGTGAGGAATGTTGTACATAGCACCAAGTTTGTGAGCCATTGAGTGACACAAACCTAAGAATGCATTTGCAAATGACATACCTGCAATAGTTGCTGCATAGTGCATTTTTTCTCTAGCAATAGGATCGTTAGCACCTTCATTGTATGAACGAGCCAAATATTTGAATACTAACTTAGTTGCTTCTAAAGCGTTTGAGTTAGTGAAGTTTGTTGCCATACAAGAAACATAAGCTTCGAGTGAGTGAACAAGTGCGTCAATACCTGATGCAGCTGTTAAGCCTTTTGGCATGCCGTCTACAAAGTTCGGGTCAACAATTGCCATATTAGGTGTTAATGCGTAATCAGCAATTGCGTATTTGTAATGAGTTTTTTCATCGGTAATAATTGAAAACGGAGTAACCTCAGAACCTGTTCCTGATGTAGTAGGAATACAAACCATAGTTGCTTTTTTACCCAAGTCATTAATCTGACAAATACGTTTTCTGATATCCATAAATCTCATAGAAATATCAGCAAAGTTTGTATCAGGTTGTTCGTATAATAACCAGATAATCTTACCTGCGTCCATCGGAGAACCGCCGCCAAGTGCAATAATTACATCAGGTTCATAAGGTTTAACTATTTCCATAGCCTGTTTAACTGTTGCGATTGTCGGATCAGGTTTAACATCAAAGAATACCTGATGATCAATACCGATTTCGTCTAAAATTCTTGTTATATTTTCAACCGCACCTGAGTTAAATAAGAAACGGTCTGTTACAATAAATGCACGTTTTTTGCCCTTCAATTCTTTAAGAGCCAAATCTAAACAACCTCTCTTGAAATATACTTTCGGAGGAACCTTGAACCATAACATATTTTCTCTCCTTTCAGCTACGGTTTTGTAGTTTAATAAGTGTTCTACACCAATGTTTCCTGATACTGCGTTACCGCCCCAAGAACCGCAGCCAAGTGATAATGACGGTTCAAGTTTAAAGTTAAATAAATCACCGATACCACCCTGAGATGAAGGTGAGTTAATTAAGATACGGCAGGAAGGCATTTTTTCTGCGTAAGCATTGATTCTGTCAGATTTTCTTTCATCAGTGTAAAGAACTGAAGTGTGACCAGCACCGCCTTTTAATACAAGCTCGTGAGCCATATCAGCAGCCTGTTCAAAAGATTTTGCCTTATACATAGTTAAAATCGGAGAAAGTTTTTCTCTTGAGAATGGGTCGTTCCAGTCAAGTTTTGCTCTTTCGCAAAGAAGGATTTTTGAATCTTCTGGAATAGAGAAGCCTGCAAGTTCAGCAATTCTGTGAGCCGGCTGACCTACGATAAGCGGATGAGCCGTTCCTCTTGCAGGATCAATGAACGGAAGTTCTATCATTTTCTTTTCGTCTTCTTTGTTTACAACGTAAGCACCACGATAGATGAACTCTTTTTTAACTTCTTCGTATATATCTTCTACAACGATTACTGATTGTTCAGATGCACAAATCATACCGTTATCGAAAGTTTTTGACATAAGTATTGAAGAAACAGCCATTCTTATATCTGCAGTTTCATCAATAACAGCAGCTGTGTTACCTGGGCCGACACCTAAAGCCGGTTTTCCTGATGAGTATGCTGCCTTAACCATACCCGGACCACCTGTTGCTAAAATGCAAGCAATGTTTGGATGGTGAAGAAGTGCATCAGAAAGTTCCATAGAAGGAACATCAATCCAGCCGATAATATCC
>CACWIL010000037.1 GCA_902760905.1 uncultured bacterium | reverse complement strand
ACTTCGCACTTCGTTCAAGCTAAAATAAAAACTAAAAAACAATTTGCTCAGTATGACGAAATTGTAGTACTTTTTACTGTAAAATAGTATATAGTCACTTAATATTAAATAGCCATATTTGTTACTTCATTATATGCAGCAAGGATACGATTTCTTACCTGAACTGCCATTTGCATACTTAGTGAAGCTTTTTCAGCTGCAATCATAGCATCATGAATGCTTGTAGGTCCGCCCATTGCCAAATCTTCCTGAAGTCTGTCTGCTTCTAATTTTGTATTATTAACTGCATTTAAGCTGTCATTAAAAGCAGTACCAAGTTTGTCAGCAAAGTTACCAAGACCTTGCGGGTCGTTTTTATCATTTATTGCTATTCTTCTTGAAGCACTTTCCAGTGTTTTCTCAAAATCAGTAGAAGTATCCATCTCAAATGATGAGTTATTTTTCAGAAATTGATTATAATTTTCTACTGCATCATAAGAAAATGTTCTGTTAAAAGTTGTTGATATTCCTGTTGAAAAATCCATTTTTGCTTCACCTAACTTTCCGTTTTCAATTTTTCATTACTTATATGTTCATGGCACTTTGCATCATTGTTTTTACATTCTCTGCAACAGTTGCATTTGCCTGATAAGCTTTAGAAGCTGATATCATACCGACCATTTCTTCTACTACGTTAATATTTGGTAAATCAACATATCCGTCTTCATCAGCATCAGGATGGGAAGGGTCATAAACAGTTTTTACACCATTTTCTGAGTCATATATTTCATCAACTTCAACTCCGCCTGTCAGCATACCATGATTAAGAGCCACATTTGCGTTAATATGAAGCGCACCTGTTCTGGGGTCAAACTGTGCATCCGGACTATTGCTCTGAAAATTTGAAAAACCTCTGTTAAGCTGATCTTCATATATAGTTCTGAAGGTTACATCTTTTTTTATATAAACACCTTTAGAACCGTCAGGACGACGTGTTGTGTTTACGTTTGCAATATTTGATGCAATCGTATCCATTTTTACTCTTTGCGCTGTCATTCCAGAGCCTGCTATGTCAAATATATTGAAACTCATTTCTATTTATCCTTTATTTTTTAAACTTACTGACCGCCCCTGATTACATCACTCAGGCCTGTAAATTGACGTCTTTCCAGATTAGAAAGAACCATGTATTTTGTACCGGTTTTTGATAAATCCATCATTTCACGTTCAAGTTCAACATTGTTTCCATGATTATCTGATCCACTGTATATATCTGTTACAAGCTGCGGTTTGAATTGATCATACACATTAGACTGAAGATATGCTTTTTCCTGAAGTGTAGGAATTCTGTATTTGTGAACTTCACCTGTAAATACATCCAGCATCGGCGGTTTATATTCTACACTGTTCAGACCTTTAATATAATCTTTCAGATTTTCTTTTTCCTGAATTTCAGCAAGCTGACTTTCAAACGCAACTTCTTTTCTCTGATATCCCGGAGTATTTACATTTGCAATATTACTCGCAATGGCATGTTGTCTGTCCATCAGACCATTCATACCAAGATGAGTAATTTCCATTGTTCTGTTTGTAATTAAATCCATTAATTTACCTTACCTATTTCTATAACAAACTCAACTTCTTCATCAGTATTTTTTTCAAGCTCAAGTCTGCCATAAACTTCCTCTATTGATTTTTTACAAATCATTAACCCAAGTCCGGAGCCTGCTGATTTTGTAGTATATCCTTCATTAAATATATTTTCCGGATTTTCTATTTTACCGGCATTATTGGATATTCTGATAAGTGCAAAATCATCTTTCTCCTCTGTTTTAATTTTTACATACGGTTTTTCACCGTTACTTACCATCTCAAGTTCATTACCTTCTTTATAAAATGCTTCGCTTGCATTTTTTACAAGATTTATTATTGCTGCTACAAACTTATTTTCATCAACGGGAATTTTTATATCAACGTTATTTTCTACTATGTATTCAACATTTTTACCCTCGAAATATACTTTCGTCAAATCTTTGGCAGAACTAATTAAATCTTTTAATTTTAATTGTTTTATTGATGTTTTATCTGTTGATTTAAGGGAAATAAGTGAGTTATTAGCTATTTTAACCGCCTTTGAAAGAGATTTAACTGCATTAATAATACCTTCATCATTTATTCCCTGTTTTGCACAAGTTTTTTTGATAATTTCAGTATATAAATCGCAAATAGATAACTGATTCCTTATTTCGTGAGCTACAGCTCTTGTATTTTGATTAATTTCTTCTTCTTCTTTTTCAGACTGAATCTGAGCAAAACCCAAAACTGCATCTTTTGTAGCTTCATCAAGATTTTCAACCATACGTCTTATTGAAGAGTTTAAAAGAGGGTTATCACGTCTGTCAGGTTTAAACCTTTCCTGAAAATCTTTAATATTAATATCTGTATTTCTGTCTATAATATCTAACGCTTCATTTTGCAAACGTGAGTTATAGATTGTATAATATCTTACAAAATTTTTGTTTTCCGTTTTGTTATCCCAGATTATAATTGCAACAAATCTGTGCGTAAGAACACAAAGAAATTCTGTATTAGCCCAGACTTTTTCTTTTAAGTGTTCACTTTCATCATTAAAGTCATAAGAAGGAACAGAAGAAAACTCTAACCTTTTTATAAGTCCTGAAATACCTGATTTATTTTCTATTCTGTGAAGAACAACTCCTTCTTCCGGCTCATCAACCAGAGGCTCTAAGACAGCTCTCATCATACATCTTAGAGAAGATTTTGATAAAATCTGATTACCCTGAGATTCTATAAGTTCTTTTAGATAATTTTGCTGCCTTACTATTTTCTTCATTTTTTACCTTGCGCTTTTCTTTGTTTTAATATATTAAATTTACTCCTTACACTGCAATTTTATTTTTAGTTAAAAATCCGTTGTTAATTGCATATAAAACTGCCTGTGTTCTGTCTGAAACCTGAAGTTTTTGGAAAATATTATTTACATGGGTTTTAACTGTTGTTTCTGATATGAATAATTTTCCTGCAACTCCTTTGTAAGTAACACCCTGAGTAAGAAGCTGCAATACTTCTTCTTCACGTGGAGTCAGTGCATCAAGCAGATTTTCTTCATCATAAGCTGCTTCTTTTCTTTCATTTTCTTCTCTGAATGATTGTTGGAAATATTCAAAGAAACGAGAAGATAATGCAAGCGGAAGATAAATTTTACCGTTTAATACTTCTTCTATTGCATAAATAAGCTGAGCTGATGCCATGGTTTTGAGAACATAACCTTTAGCACCAATCTTCATAGCTCTGAAAATCAAATCAGCATCATCATATCCTGATAAAGCTAAAATTTTTGTGTTTAAACCTAATTTAGATATTTCAATAATACCCTGTAAACCGTCTTTTTCAGGCATATTCATATCCAGTAAAACAATGTCCGGCTGATATTTTTTAATTAAATTCAACCCTAAAGATACATTTGTTGCAATCCCTACAACATCAAAAGTTCCTTCCAAATTCAAAAGTTCTCTGATACCGTTAAGATGATCATAATTGTCATCAATTAACAAAACTCTTGATTTTTTCTTAAACTCATGTCTCATACTCTCTTCTCTCCCCTATATTATTAAATTGTTGTAATATTTTCTTTCTCCATCATCTATATTACCTTCGTATAGAGGATATTTTCATCAATAGAATGGTTTATTTTACTGTATTTAGGCTAGATATAACGATATAGACCACATGGTCTAGTGATAAGGGTAAATATACATTTAATCTTTATTTCAGACTTAGTCAAGGCATCCCAAAAATTTAACACAAAAAGAGTAGTCTTTTTAGGGTAAGAAAAAGAGTACATCATACATTCGGGGTAAATATAATTTAGGCAACTATATACAATGTTACAGTAAAATATTGTCATTCTGAACCCAATAATAATTTAGGGGTGAAGAATAACTATAACTTATTTTTTTAGAGATTCTTCGGAATTAAACAGCTATTTTCCTCAGAATGACAGGATTATAACAATATTTGGTAATTATTCTTCAATTATCTCTGCACCGTTATTTTCAATCTTCAGAGTGCGGATATCAGATTTTATACTCAGACTTTCCCAAATATCTTTTACTGTTGATTTAATTTTATCCAAATCATATTTGTGAGAAATAACCAAAATAGACGGACCTGCACCTGAAAGTACTGTTCCTATTACATTATCTTCATTTTTAAATACATCCATTATTTCCTTCATACCGGGAATTAATTTTTCTCTGTATGGCTGGTGAAGTCTGTCATGTAATGCTTTTTTCATTAATTTTATATTTTTTGTATTAATTGCCTGAATAAACATAGCAAGATGTTTTGCATTATAAACAGCATCCTGTATAGGCACAGAATCCGGTAAAACAGAACGTGCAATATTAGTAGAAAGTTCAAAATCAGGAATACAAACTGTAATATCCCAGTCTTCAGGCCAATTAAGTTTTTCAGTTAATATTAAACCACTATCTTCTTGAGAAGATAAAATAAAACCACCTAATATTGCAGGAGCAACATTATCAGGATGACCTTCTATTTCTGTTGCAATTGACAAAAGTGCAGCTGTATCTGCAGGTGAACCTAAAAGTTTATTTGCTGCAAGAAGTGCACCTACAACAACTGATGCTGAACTTCCCAAACCCCTTGTAATCGGTATTTGAGAATGAATATTTATTTTTAATTCTGATGGTTCCTGACCTATTGAGTTATAAAGCATTTCAACAGCTTTATAAACTATACTGTTTTCATCTTTAGGTACGTTATTAAAAATAGCTTCGTCTGTAATATCATTATCTGATATTAAATTTATTTCTATTCCTGTACCCGGCAGTACTGTTTCTTCTATTGTAATAGTATTATATATAGGTAATGCCAAACCCAAACAATCAAACCCGGGGCCCAGGTTAGCTGATGTAGCCGGCACTTTTACGGTTACTTTCATTTATATCTCCTCATAAAAGTATAAAGAGATTATACTATAAATAAAATTAAAAACGAAGTTTATTTGTTAAGGGATGTTAAATAAACAGAGGATGCGGAAAAAGTCTGAAAAATGACAATTTTTCGACTTTTTCAAATCCGACCGTAGGTGTGTGAGATTTAGGCTAGGTGCGGGATAACACGTAGCGTAAATCGAAACCGTTCCCCAGAGTTTGCGGAAAAATTAAAATTTTTCCGCAAACTCAACATAAGGTTTTTATTGTATAAAACTTTGTAGAAAACATGTTAAAAAGTTTAGAAGTTTTGAACATGTTTAGTATAAAAAATTTTATTTTTTTTATTTTAATAATTTCATTGTTTAAAAATGTTCAAAATTATTATTTTTTTGACAACTTTTGAACATTTTTTTTAACAATAAAGATTCAGTATTTATAACTATTTCACACACTTTTATACAATTTGTTTAAGCTTATTATTATTGTTATTATTTTTTATTATTTAAATAAATATATAATATACTAAAATTTTTGGTAATTATATACAATGTTACAGTAAATTTTCGTCATTCTGAACCCAACAAAAAATTATGGGTGAAGAATCGCTATAACTTTTTTGATATTCTTCGGGATTAAATGGGTATTACCCTCAGAATGACAGAATTATAGTAATATTTACTGTAAGATAGTATATAGTCACCTTTATTTTTTATGTGTTTTAAATACTATAGCATAGTTAAAATAGGAGTTAGGAAATGAAAATAAATTCTATTTAAAATTATTAATCAAATTTTAAGCAAAAAATAGAATATAAACCTAAAATTCTCAAAGCACTTGATAAAGTATATTAAATTAGAGCTGAATTTAAACTGCCAAAATATTTACCCCTAAACAGTGTGCATTTTTTCAAAAATACCTTTTTTCTGAACCCAAACTTCTACTTCAATTTTGTTGCCTTCTTCAATAAGTGCATTTTTAAGCTCTTTAAAACTAAGCTCGGATTTTTCAATATCACAAAGCATAAACATTACAAAATGTCCCTGCATAAGTGTTTGTTTAATATCTTCAATATTAACCCTGTATTTAGCCAAAATGTTTGCAATATTAGCAACGATACCGACTTTATCTGTTCCTGAAACCGTTATTATAATTTTGTTATCATCCATAATTATTTACTTTCTTTAAGTAGTTTCCACTGTATTATTATAACCCCTCACCCTGTCCCTCTCCCGTCGGGCGAGGAGAAAAGATGGTCAAATAAAAGGAAAGTCTTGCAAAGTGTGCAAGACTCAAAAATATACATTTACCCCACTTACTTTATATCACATGTTTAGCATGTTTGTCAAGTATCTGAAAAACTAAAAATCAGATACAAAATGCTTAAAATAAATGAGATAGTTATATATTAATTAGTCTATAATTTGCGGAATATCAACGTTAGGTGCACCGATGGTACGTACAAGTTCAAGAACTGCTGCTTTCATCTGACATTTTTGTGCTGTTGCACTAAAAAAGTCACTATAAAAACATCCATCACAAACACAACCTCTTTTATAACATTCTAATGCTGTCGGAGTCCACCTTTTTACGGCTATTGCTCTTCCTATGTCACGACTCTTAAACACTTATATCCTCCAAAAATTGATTTTTTATAATAGTCAACTAATCTAAAATTAAGAACTATTCCCCAAATGCTCTCAATCCATATTTTAATTATATAAGTTGAGAACTCTTTTACAACCCACATATATACATTTGTTAAGTTTTTTTAAAACCACTTTTAATACTTGTATTTATTGGTTTTAAGTTGATTTATTTTTGTAAAATGCCGTAAATAAAAGGTTACAGTAAATAAAATCATGGAAAAGCATGTTATCAGCATGTTTTCCTTTTTAAAATAAAAGTAAAGATTTGTAACGAAGTAGGGATGTAAAAATAATTGCAAAAATTAAGTTATGTAAAAAACATGTCAATTTCTAGGTTGTTATTTACTTTATATATTTAAGGGATATTTAAGACATGACAAATTTTTTCAATTTTAATTATACATTTCCAACGGGTATGAATAATTGGTTCATGCCTGATTACTCATTTACGGATTATTTTGGAATGTTTCAATTTCCTTCTTTTAATATTTTTGATAGTTGGTCAAATCAGTTTAATTACAGTTATAATCCTTTTATTGCAGACATGTCATCTTCATATCCCATGAATTATAATTATTTATTTAATATTCCTTTTTATGAAAGTAAAAAAACGGATAGTGATGTAGTTGCGAAAAATGACAATTATGTTGATACATTTACAAAAAAATCTGATAATAAAACAAAATTAGATGGTTATAATCCATTTAAGGGCGAACGTTTGGCAAATATAGCTTTAAATAGTTCTGTTGGCTGGACAGGATATTGTGCTGCATTTGTTAAACGAGCTATTCAGTATGCTAACTTGGGTTCATATAAATATGGTCATGCATACCAAATGTCCGATATATTAAAGAATAACGGTAATTTTAAAGAAATATCCCCGGAAAAAGTAGATGTGAGCAAATTACCTGCAGGTTGTGTATTGGTTTATGACAAAGGAACAGAAGGTTACAGCAAAAAATACGGGCATACAGAAATTACAACAGGTGACGGACGTGCTGTATCTGATGGCATAACAAGAAATTTACATAAAAAACCAAGCTCGATATTTATACCGGTATAAAATTAATTAACTAAATTACACAAACATCAGTCTTCTCTGGCGCCGCCATTAATTGTATTAAGACGTTTTACAGGGTCTGTAATATGTGTAATCCTTAAACCAAAGTTGTCTTCTATAACTACAACTTCACCAAATGCAATAAGTTTGCCGTTTGCATAAAGTTCTACAGGCTCACCGGCCGCTTTGTTTAAAGTTACAATTGAACCCTTGGTAAGTTCCAATACTTTTTTAATAGGCAGTTCAGCTTTTCCAAGTTCTACTGATAATTGAAGTTTTACATCAAGAAGTATATTTAAATTTTGATTTTGAGGTCCCTGTACCTGATCTAAATCTTCAAAAGATGCAAACTGAACAGGTTGTACCATTACCGTATTAGGATCAGGTTTCTCTTCTATTTCTTCCTCATGTTCTTCTGGTTCAGCTTCTTTGTCAAAATTTTCAAATTCAGCAGGACTTGCAGATTCAGGTGTTTCTTCAGTACTATCATCTGAAGCTTCGTTATCTGAATCGTCTCCGCTTAAACCTGTTTCTTCATTTATATCATCATCATCGTCAAACATTGAAAGACCTCTCTAAAAATAATTTCTTAATACTTCATGCATTTCATCATATACATCTGTTATTTTAACACAAATTTGATTTTTTAATGTTCCGGGGCGTGCAAAGAACTTCTTTTCCCCGTTAATTTTAACTATCAAATCATCCTGAATTTTATTATCGAGTTTAATGATATCACCTTCGGATAATTGCATAAAATCATCTAATGTAATATTACATGTACCAAATTGAACACGAACATCTGCTAATGATAAATTAAGTTTTGATATCATTTTCATACGTTCATCATTTGTAGCAACAAGACCTTTTGTCTGGAAAATGTGTTGTGTGCTCAGGTGTGTTAGAACAGTTTCTAATACAGGATATGGGAAACAAATACTGAATAATCCGAAATGTTTTCCGGCTATTTGAACTTCAAACGTCAAAAGTGCGACAATTTCACCTGCAGTTGCAACCTGAATTGACTGATAGTTGTCATCCAGGCTTATAAATTTACCGGTTACTGGAACGATAGTATTCCATGAATCTTCCAGCGATTTAATAATTATATTAATAACTTTTTTTGCAAGGGCTTTTTCAATATCGGTAAGTTCTCTCGTTTGCGGATCAATAGCTCCGATACCGCCAAGCATTCTGTTAACTATACAGGATATTACTTCAAAACTGATACCCAGTAATATTTGACCCGATAAAGGTTCAAACTCAAATACACCGACACTTATCGGAGAAGGCATTGAACGTACAAATTCTTCGTATGTGAGCTGGTCAACAGAAACAATCTCTATTTCAACTCTCATACGTAAATAACCGCTCAGAATAAGAGATATAGCTTTAGAAAATTCTCTGTGAATATCTCTTAAAGCTCTTAAATTATCTTTTGAAAATTTATCAGGACGCCGGAAGTTGTATAGCTTGTAGGTTTTATGGTCTTCCGATTCCTCTTCAAAATTTTCTATATCGGTTAAATTGTCTAAACTTTCGCTGTTTGTCATTTTTTCCTATTGAATAATAAATTGTCCGAAGCTTACTCTAAGGACTTCTCTTTCTCCGCCAAGTATTGAGTTAATATCATTTGTAATTTGTTCTTTAGCAAGTTCTTTTCCAGCTGCAGTTGAAAGTTCTGCAGAAGTTTTGCTTGAGAGATTTGTAATAACTGCATCTCTGATAGCAGGTTTATACTGATTCATTTCTGTTTGAATTGCAGCTAAAGGATCCGGAGCAGGAGCAGCTTCTCCGTGCCCATGTCCTCCTCCGCCTTTGGCAGGTTCTTCTTTTGGAAAATCATCTTCTTTTTTGCTTACTTCAATTGCAACATTAACTTTTAAATATTTTTTTGCATTTTCATCACATAAGTTCAGAATAAAATCACCAAGGTCTACGATAATACCTTTTTGTACTTCATCTTCGTCACTTTCTTCACTGACTTCTTCAGAGTTTATCTGGATATTGCTGAGTTTCTGAGTAATAATATTTTCTACAACAACATAATTTATTACAATTGAAACAATAAGCATGATGACTACTGATGCAATCATCATTATAAGAAATTTGGTCATTTCTTGATTTGTACCGTTTTCACTTCCTTGATTATTTTCAGCCATATCTTTTCCCCAAATAAATATTAATATCCTATCTTATTATAGCAATAATTTGTTTTTTTTGCCAACAAAATCATTCTTTTATATTAGAGATATTATTTTTGTTTGTTTTTATCAGAATGTAAATTTGATAAAATTACTCCTGAAATCATAAATGAGCATCCCAAAAATTCTTTTATTGTGAGAGATTCTCCAAGTATTAATATTCCTCCGATAACAGCAAATACTGATTCAAGACACAAAATAAGTGAAGCAAGAACCGGCAGAGTGTATTTTTGTCCGTATATTTGAAGGGTATAAGCAACTCCGCAGGTTACAACACCTGCATATATAAGTGGTATTTTACAAGCTATTATTGATTCTATATTCGGGTTTTCAAACAGAAGTACAAGAACTGCCGATAATATTGCCATTACAAAAAATTGCAGACAAGAGGCTTTAACCGGATGAACCGTGCTTGAATAATAGTCTACAACCAAAATATGAATGGCGTAGAAAAATGCGCTTAACATTAATAACAAATCATAAATATCAAATCCGGTATGTGATTTGAAACAAAGCAGGTATAAACCGATTAAAGCAAGAAAAACGCTTATTATAACTTCTTTTTTTAGTCTGGCTCCCAAAAGAACAGATATAATCGGGACAAAAATAATATACAGAGCGGTTATAAAACCGCCTTTTCCTGCACCAACATATTGCATACAATATTGCTGTACAGACATTGCTAAAAATAATGCCGTACCACAGGCTATACCGGCACGTGTTAAATTTATATGTTGAAAATGTTTTCTTCGTTCTGTTCTTTTGTCAGGATGAGAAATTTTTACCCATAAAATAACAGGAATTAAACTGAGTCCGCCCAAAACACTTCTTACCATATTAAAAGTGAACGGTTCCATGTATTCCATCCCTGCCCTTTGTGCAACAAATGAAAGCCCCCAGATAAGTGCTGTTAAAAATAATGCTATGTTTGATGATATTTTATTTTTCATCAAGTACCTCTTTTTCGTCGTACAGTAGAGGTTTT
>CACWIL010000036.1 GCA_902760905.1 uncultured bacterium | reverse complement strand
ATTCAGATCCGGTAATGGAAATATTATAAAGGTCGAGGGTAAGTATATAAATACAATTAAGAAACGGCGCAAATGGTTTTACCATTTGCGCCGTTTAGATACAGTTATTTAGAATACAAAAAGCGAAAAATTCTTTTTTTTTGATGATAAAGATGTAAAGAAATGTAAAAATTAAATAAAAATTACCTATGTATTCTTAAAGTTTTACTAAAAAGTGCCGATATACCATATAGAAAATAGTAAGTTGACAGAGGCAATTATGGAATTTGAATATAGTAATAAATATCATGGAATATCAAAGGTAAATATAAACGCAGGTGATACCTGGGAATATTTGGGCATTAATAATAAATATTTGAATTCAATATTTAATAAAATAGATGACGGCAAAAAAGACGAAAACGGATATAGAGAAGTTTCTGAAGAAGAGTTGTCTCTTTTGGAAAAATTATTACAAAAGGCAAAAGAGATATCAGGTAATCACTATAATCGTTTTTTTGATAAAGAATTAGCCGAACTTGAAAGACAAATTGACGAAGGTGAAATAGAATTACCGGAGGGCAACAAAAATATTAACTTAAAAAGCAATGATGATATACCGCAATACAAAGAAAATGTTACACATCATTATTATTTAACCAGGGAAGAAAGTGAAGCTATTAAAAATGGTGAAACCGATATTGAAACTGTTCGCCAAAAATACAAAGACAAAATAAAAGAAGATTTAAAACAGTACAATCATTATGACGAGAAATTTCCTGAAGGCAGATACGAAGTAGAAGTTGTGTTTAACGGAAAGTATTTTGAATCATTTGTATATGATAAAGAATTTGAATCGTTTAAAAAATCTGACCCTGAAAAACTACAACGTGCAATTGATGAATTTTCAGATGGTAATTTTGAAGCAATCAACACTATAGAAAATCCTGTTGAATTTTTAGAAGCATATCGAAAAAAATCTGGAGGAAAAACAATGTTTTCTGAGATGATATCAAGTTATAACGAAGGTAAATTATCATCAGAAAAGCTTCGGGAATATATGTGGACGCTTCAAAACAGATTTACGGAATTTGAACGTGAATACAAAGAATATAACAAGGATGGTAAATTCGATACTGCTTATAGCTTTTGGGATGCCGGTACTTATTCAAAATTAAGCAGCCGAGTCAACGATTATATAGAATCAACGGAACATATGCAGTACAAATATGAACATAATGAACTTAACAGAGAACAGGTCAAAGAACTGCAAAAATTTGTAAAAGATAATTATAATATTGAACTTAATGATTATGTAACCGCAAGAATTATAGAACAGGGTAATACGGAATATGATTATCGAACATATAATTATGATTTTAATGATATAAAAAAACGCTTTAAAAATCTTAACCAAGATCAAGTAGAATACTACACTCAGTTTGGACGAAGAGATGCCGAACATTATGAAAAAGATGATGTATCAAGAAAAGAAATTAATGAGTTACAGATATTATTCAAAGAATCTTACAATGTTGATATATCAGAAAGTCAAGCTGCAGCTTTAATAAAAATAGAAAGAACAGGGTTCCAAAATGGTTTTAATTTAGAAAAATTAAAAGAACATTTATTGAGCGGTCAGTTCTTTAAAGACGAAAATTTTAAAGATTTTCAAGATTATCTTGATAAACGTATTATTTGGGAAGGTGTAGTTGATAACGATAACCTTGAGACTCTTGAGGAACTGGCACAAGCAACAGAACAGGAATATGGCAGGTATAAATTTGATATTAAAAAATCACATGTTGCAGATTTGGCACGACAATCAGACAAGATGAGAGCTAAAGCAGAAAAAGAGCTTAATGTAACAAAGACTGATGACAAAATTGTTATATATAATAAATCAACTAATGAAGAACGTGTTATTGATTTAAATAAAATGACTTCAAAATTAGATGATAAACATAAACAAAATCTGCTTGATGCACTTGAAGGTTTTAATAAATTATCATTATGGGAATTTGCAGTTGAAGCATCTAATAGCATAGATACGAAAATTCACGATGAAAAACATGCACTTGCGGAATACAATATAGAAGCGGATACAATCAATATAAATAACGTAACTGAACAAAAAGTAGATTCATATACTTTATTACATGAAATGTGCCATGCAATCATGGCAACAGTTGTTGACGGTAAAAATGTTACAAACGAAAAATTGTATAAAGAATTAGTGGAAACATATGAAGAAGAACAAAAAACATATAAAGAAAAACGTTTTAGAAATGGCTCAGTAGATGGCAGTAATTATACATATTGTGCCGAAAATATTATGGAATTTGCTGCTGAATCAGGTTGTTTGTGGCTATCAGGAAAATCAAAATCAGAGTTTACAATTGCAACTCATTTCCCTAAATCATACAGAATATTTATTCAGCTAATAGAAAAAATTCGAGCTCAGGAAACAGGGCGTTCAACAAATGAAAATGTATGATAACAAATAAGAAACGGCGCAAATGGTAAAACCATTTGCGCCGTTTCTTAATAAATATGTTCATTGCTTAGGACTTAATCAATAAGCTTGCACCGATTACACCTGCTGTGTTTCCAAGCTGTGCCGGTACGATTTCTACTTCTCTCTGTATAGTCATAGCTCTTTTTGCGATTGTTTCTTTAATCGGGTCAAAAAGGATATCGCCTGCATCAGCAACGCCGCCGCCGATAATGATTTTTTCAGGGTTAAGAAGGTTAACTACGCTTACTAATCCCATACCGATATATTCACCCATTATTCTGAAAATTTGTCTTGCAACAGGGTCGCCTTCTTTCGCTGCAACAGCAACTATATAAGGTGTAATCTCAGGGTTTGCAAGTTCTCTGTATTTTGTAGACTTTCCGCCTCTGATGTATTCTTCTGCAAGAGCTACGATAGAAGGACCTGAAGCATAAGCTTCCAGACAACCTCTGTCACCGCAGCCACAAAGAGGACCGCCCTGCATATTCAGTTTAATATGTCCGATTTCGCCTGCTGCATTGTTTGCACCTCTGACAAGTTTGCCATTAACAACAAGACCTGAACCGATACCTGTTCCGACTGTAATACAAACAAGGTTTTCACAGCCGACACCTGCACCGTAATTAAGTTCGCCGAGTGTTGCTGTTCTTACGTCGTTATCAACACGGGTTGGAATACCAAACTCTTTTTCAATAATACTTGCAATCGGAATATTTACCCAGCCCGGAATATTCGGAGCAAGCCTTACCACACCTTTTTTGCAGTCAATTTGTCCGGGGAAGCCGAATCCAACACCTTCAATATCAGTCGGTTTCATTTTTGTTTCTTTAAGCAAATCTCTTATAGCATCTTTCATGCTGTTTATTGTATGTTCATAACCCATTTCCGCTCTTGTAGGAATTGAGTTTGAGTAAATTATTTTTCCTTTGTCGCTGACAAGCGCTATTTTAACATTAGTTCCGCCTACATCAACACCTATACGTTGTGCCATTTATAAATCTCCTCCTTCTTAACTATAATATAACGCTTAAAAATATTAACACAAAAGGGGTAAATTTTAAAGGGGAAATATACAATTATATTAATTTTGGTAGTATTCGTTATTAATATCATCGGCGTCTTTAATGCGGTTAATTCTTGCATATAAAGTGTCAGAAGGATTAAGAACAACAGCGCATTGAAGATAATAAAGAGCCTTTTCTGTGTCGCCAAATTTTTGATAAATTGTTCCTGTTTTTTCTAAAGTCGGATAATGTTCGGAATATCCGTTGTCATAGGCTCTGAGATAAAATTTAAGCGCTTTTCTGTATTGTTCTCTTTCATAATAAAACTCTCCGAGGTAAAAATATGGTTCAGGACGTGAAGGATTTATGCTCATTGCATGATAATACTGACCTTTTGCATGTCTGTCTTTCCCTAATACATCATAGAGTTTACCTAATCTGAGCGTATAAGTTATATTTTCAGGATAAGCATTAGAAAGCAGAGAATATAAATTTAGTGCGTATGTCATATTGTCATTAAGCACTTTTGATTTAAGTGCCGGTGTGTAATAATATTCAGCTTTTGCCTCAAGTTCAGCCTGATTAAGTTTTGTGTAGTCAAACGGTATTTTGTAATCCACTCCGCCTTTGAGAGCAGAATAAGACGGAAGAAACGTAAAAAACAGTATTAATTGTATTAATAAAATTCTAATCATTTGTACTATATAATTCATCTTAACATTCTATAATAATAACTATTATATCAGATTATTTTAAAGTAGAATAATTTTAGAGGGTATATGAGTTGAAAGAGCTTGTTTGTTTAGCAATTTTTATAATATTATCCACCCTGTTTGCAGCAGCGATGGTTATTGCAGGGTTTGTATGCCAGTATAAGCAGAAATCTGCAGCTAAAAATTCAACGTATGAATGTGGTTTGCAGCCGATAGAAGAAGCTCATATAAGGTTTGATATCAAATATTTTAACTATGCAATTATGTTTCTCATTTTTGATATAGAAACTATTTTTCTGTATCCGTTTGCGGTATTTATGAATGCACTGGGACTTTTTGCAATAATTGAAGCATTTGTATTTGTCGGACTTTTGCTTTTTGGACTTTTCTTTGCAATCAATAAAAAGATGTTGAGGTGGATATAATGGGATTTTTTGTCACTTCGATAGACTGGATTTTAAATAACTCACGGGCAAATTCTCTCTGGCCTCTTACTTTTGCAACTTCGTGCTGCGGAATAGAGATGATGCATACAGTTGCTTCAGATAACGATATTGCAAGATTCGGGTCGGAAGTTTTCAGAGGTTCTCCGAGGCAAGCGGACTTATTGATTTGTGCAGGTACGATAACACATAAAATGGCACCTGTTTTGCTGAGGTTGTATGAGCAGATGGCAGAGCCAAAGTACGTAATTGCAATGGGAGCTTGTACATGTGGAGGCGGAATGTTTTGCGACAACTCATATTCCGTTATCAGAGGCATTGATAAAATTATTCCGGTTGATATTTATCTTCCCCAATGTCCTCCAAAGCCCGAAGCATTAATTGATGCAGTCAGAAAACTGCAGCAGAAAATTATCAAAAATGAATCAATAACAAAAAGAAAAATTTTTATAAACTCTCATTCTTCAAAACTGGTTCAGAAAGGTGAGCTGCTTGTGGAGGTGAATAGTGAACATTAATGAGCTAAAAAATATATTTGGAGAATGTGAACTTTGTGACAATAAGGTTTGTGTAAAAAACAAACTTTATGAAGTTTTAGACTATCTTAAAAACAAATATTCTTTTAATGTCCTGAAATCAATTACTGCTGTTGATTTAGGAGGAGAGACTGAACTTCTGTATCATCTTTATTCAATAGAAGATGAAGAAGATGCAATTATATCAGTAAAAGTTCAGAATGAAGCAGACAGCGTCATTGATTTGTTTGAATCGGCAAGGGCTGATGAAAATGAAATATATGACATGTTCGGAATAAAGTTTATCGGAAATGAAGATTTAAAACGTCTTTATATGCCTGAAAACTGGGAAGGTTTTCCGCTTCGGAAAGATTATGTGCAGGATGATACGAGGTTAGCCTGGAATGACGATAACAGCGACAACACTTAAACTTAATCTTGGACCGCAGCACCCGTCAACGCACGGGGTACTCAGGCTGCTTTTGGAGCTCGACGGAGAAAAAATCCTTTCATGTGAACCTGATGTTGGTTATCTTCACAGAGGAATGGAAAAAATGGCTGAAGGTATGACATATATTCAGTACCTTCCGACTGTTGACAGAATAGATTATCTTGCAGGGTGTTTTTATTCGGAGTTGTTTTGCAGAACAGTAGAGGACGCAATGGGGGTAAGTCTTTCAGCAAGAGTTAAGTCTATAAGGGTAACCCTTCTTGAACTTAATCGTATTGCGTCTCATCTTTTGTGGATAGGTGCATTTTTGATGGATTTGGGTGCGCTTTCGCCGTTCTTTTACGCTATGAGAGAACGTGAGATGATTCTGAGGTATTTTGAAAAACTTACGGGACAAAGAATGATGTACAATTACTTTGTCTTTGGCGGTGTAAGAAAAGATATTGAATATTTAGAAGATATAGAAGAAATTATAAAAATTATTCCCGAGAAACTTAAAGATTACGAAAAAATTATTACAGACAATCCGATTTTTCTTCAAAGAACAAGGGGTAAAGGACTTTTGGAGTCTGAAACAGCCTTAAACTACTCCATAACTGGTGTAAATCTGAGAGCTTCAGGGGTAGATTATGATTTGAGAAAGACAGACAAACTTTACGAAGGTTTTGAGTTTTCTCCGGTTGTTCTTGAAGGTAAAGATTCTTGGGCAAGATATAAGGCAAGAATTTTAGAGATAAAAGAAAGTATAAAAATTATTGAACAGGGGGTAAATAAACTTAAAGAGAATACGAATTTTGAGCAAAAACTTATTAGTCCTCTAAACTTAAAACTTTATTACAGTGAAATAGAAGCACCGAGGGGGCTTGCTTCAATATTCATAAAATCAACGGGTAAAGATAAACCATACAGACTTAAATGGAGAACAGGCTCGTATTATTCGGTTAATCTTTTAAGAAAACTTTTAGTCGGGGAATACCTGAATGATGCAATTGCTATTGCAGGTTCTTTAGATATAATTTTGCCGGAGGTGGATAAATAATGAACTACCTCTATCACTTATATATGGAATGGTTATCAAAATATGGTATTCCCGAATTGTTCGGCAATATAACTTTTTATGTAATACCGTTTTGTATTGTTGCTGCTGCTCTTTTAATAGTTGTTTTGGCTCTTGTATTAATAGAGAGAAAATTATTGGGATGGCTTACACAAAGAAAAGGTCCTAACCGTGTCGGGTTTTGGGGCGTTTTACAAACCATTGCAGATGCTTTTAAATTGCTGATAAAAGAAAACATAACTCCTGACAGGGCAGATAAATTTTTGTTTAACCTTGCGCCAATACTGGTATTTATCCCTGTGATGACGGTTTTGGGTATAATACCGTACAGTTCAGAGTTTACTTTTGTAAATACACCTACTAATGTAATTTTGTATCTGATTCTTGTTGCTTTCCCTGTTTTAAGTATTTTTCTGGGCGGTTGGGCAAGTAATAATAAATATTCTCTTATGGGTGCTGCAAGAGGAATTGCACAGGTATTAAGCTATGAAGTTCCTGTTACGTTTGTTGTTCTGTCTGTTGTTGTTCTTGCTTCATCAATGAATATGACAGGAATAACTTATGCCCAATATTCAAGGCTCGGTGCTTTAGGCTGGTTCTGTTTTCCTTGCTTTATCGGATTTGTGATTATGTTTATATGTATTTTGGCAGAACTTAACCGCTGTCCGTTTGACCTTCCCGAAGCAGAAAGTGAACTTATTTGCGGATATAATACCGAATATTCCGGCATGAGATTTGCTCTGTTTTATTTAAGCGAATATGCCTTGTTGTTTGCAAATACTTTATTTTTATCAATAATGTTTTTGGGCGGATACTTGTCACCGTTTGGAGTATATTTCAGCCATATAATTTTTGGCGATACAGTTCTTGCTTCTGTAATGGTTTACTTTGAACAGGTATTTTGGCTCTTCTTAAAATCATTTTTACTGATTTTTGTAATTATATGGATACGTGCAACTCTTCCGAGACTTGCATCTTTTGATTTGCTCAAGTTTTCGTGGGCATATCTGCTTCCGCTTTCAATATTAAACCTGTTTTTAGCGGTAGTTATTAAATATATGACAGGAGGTGGAATATGCGCGCTCTCCTAGAAGGTTTATTTACCGTATTAAAACATTTGTTTATCCGTCCTGTTACGCTTGAATATCCGGAGAAAAAGAGGTTTCAGTCTGATGCTTTCAGGGGAAAACCTATAGTAAATCTTGGTGAAGATGGTTGTGTCGGCTGCGGGATATGTAAAAAAGTTTGTCCTTCAAATGCAATAAATTATGTAAAAAACGAGCAGGGCAAAGTGGTTTCATATACATTTAATTTAAAAAAATGTATTTTCTGCGGAAATTGTATGTACTATTGCCCGCATCACGCAATAAGACTTTCGCAGGATTTTGAGCTTGGAACAGCAGAAAAAAGTGCGCTGAGATTGACATATAAAGGAGGAAATGATGATTAATAATCCTGTAGTATTTTACATTGCATCATTTCTTATAATAAGCTTTGCACTTTGTTCAATGTTTCTTAAAAACATCATATATTCTTTGCTTTGTGCTGTTATGGTGTTTTTCTCCGCTTCAATATTTTTCTATATGCTCGGAAGCGAATACAATGCAATTATTCAGGCTGCAATATATGGTTTTGCAGTTCCGGTTATTATAGGTATTTCAATTATGTTTACAACGGGCAGGGGTAAAAAATCAAAAGAATCCTCATTGCCTTTTATAACAATTATTGCCGGAATATTGTTTGGTATGGCTTTTACTTACGTAATAATGATATCTCTTGCTATGCTGCCGGATTCATTTCATATAATGGAGCCTGTTCCGTTTAACTCTTATGATGTTATTTCTGAGTTTGCAAGAGGAATATATATTGATTACGTTTGGGCGTTTGAACTTCTGTCGCTTCTGCTTACAATTATTATTGCAGGACTCACGCTGTATAAAAGAGAATGTGGAAAGTTAGTAAAAAAAGGAGGTAAACAGTAATGGTTATCGGTATGTACCACTATTTATGCATAGGTTTAATACTGTTCCTCACAGGCATAATTGGTTCTATGCTTGCAAAAAACGTGATAAAAGTTCTGATAGCGATTGAGTTTATGCTTACAGGCATTAATATAAATTTTGTTACATTTGCCGCATATTGCGGAAATGAGAAATTTGACGGATTTATTATGGCACTTTTTTATTCAGGATTAGGTGCCGTAGAACTTGCGGTTGCTCTTTATATTTTCTATCTGATGTTTAAGAAAAAAGAAGATGAAAGTATAGAAGCATACACTGAGTTATAGCAGTAAAATCAAAAGGTGTAAATGGGTAAAGGGGTAAATATAAAGGATTAAAGAGGTAAACAGAGAGGTATATTGAAGAATAAATGAGCAGTTTAATTTTAGATAATATAGCATTAACAATTCTTCTTCCGTTATGGATTTTCTTAATCATAATGTGCGGAAGGTTTTTCTCTGTTTACGTTAATAAAACAGTTATTTATCTGCTTACCCTTTTGTCATCATTTCTGGGTGCGTGTGTATGCTCTTTTGCGCTTTTTAATCTTACTGAAACAACAATCAAAATATATCCTTTTATAAAGATTAACGAATTTTCAATTCCATGCGGAATACAGGTTGACAAGCTTTCACTGATTATTGCGCTTTTACTCTTTGTAATAAGTTTTGCCGTTCAGTTATTTTCCGTTTCATATATGAAGAATGAAAAGAAAGTGTATAAATTTTTTGCATTTTTAAACCTTTTTAATTTTGCAATGTCTGCGTTGCTTTTCAGTCCAAACTTGTTCCAGTTTTACGTTTTTTGGGAGCTTGTAAGCGCAGTATCGTACCTTTTGATAGGTTTTGAGTATAAAGATGAAAAGAAATCTCTGGCATCAAGAAGAGTATTTATAATGAACAGAGTCGGAGATACGGCATTGATGTCGGGAATAGTTTTGGTATCTTATTTTATGTATTCATATGCAGAAAATTATTCATTTTCAGCTCTGATGTTTGAAGACTTTAACTCAATTTCAACAATGCTTTTGGCGTATGCTTCCACTCCTGCTTTTTGTGTAATATGCGGCTTATTTATACTTGCTGCCGTTGTTAAATCGGCACAATTCCCGTTTTATTCATGGCTTCAGGACGCTATGGAAGCTAAACTTCCCGTTAGTGCACTTCTCCATTCTGCAACAATGGTTGCTGCAGGAGTATATCTGATTATAAAAATGATGCCGTTCTTTACTTTAAAGCCTGTGATGACAACGGTTATTCTGCTAATTGGTTTAGTAACTGCTGTTATATGTTCAATATTAGCTTCAATAGAAACTCAGCCTAAAAAAGTTCTTGCATATTCAACTTCTGCAAATCTCGGTTTGATGTTTATGGCGCTTGGATTTGTAAATATAAAAATGGCTGTGATATTCCTTGTTGTTCATGGATTTATTAAATCGTTGCTGTTTGTACTTCTTCCGGCAGAAAAAAATATGCCGAAAATTAATTTTATTTTGTTTGTAATATCCGCTCTGACTCTTTCCGGTTTGATTCTCTCAGGAGTCGGGATTAAGGAGCTATTATATAAAAATATATTATATACAGACTTTTTACCGTATATTTATATGTTTGTCTGCTTTGTTTCAGCTTTTTATATAATAAGACTTGCAGCCCTGATTTATAAGAACGGTGAGCTCACAGAAGAGAAAAATTTAACTGAGATTACAGCGTTTTTTATACTTCTTTCAGGCAATATATTGCTCTATATCTTTTTAAGAAGCTCATACCACATTGCAGAACCTTATGCCGCAGGAGTTGGTGGCGCAGCATTTGCACTATTACTCTTTAAACACAACGTGCTTGAAAATTTTAACAAAACACCTAAAATTGCAGAAAATGTGTCTAATGTCTTTGTTCCTGCTATATATATGAAAATATCTCAGGGATTTGCTTTTATAGATAATAATATTTTTTCAAACTATAAACCGATATTGTTTATTTCAAAATTACCTGTACGAATTGCAGATTTTATTGAAGTAAAAATAATGAATAAATCTGTTGATTTGATTCGTGATATTACAAAAGGTTTTTCAAAGTTTGATAAATATATGCAAACAGGAAATATACAAAGGTATAATGCATATGCATTTATTTTTGTATCAATAGTTATTGCGCTTGTAATAACAGGATATACTCTGTTATTGAGCTGAAAATTATAAAAACTTCGTTCTGAAAGAGGGCGGAACGAAGAGGACAAATCCCTCTTAAAACAAAAAGGAAAAACAGATGAATATATTATTATCAGTACCATTCTTGGTTTTTTTACCGTTAGTCATGTCAATACTGATTTTATCGCCGCTTTTTACAACAAATGAGGTGATAGTAAGACGGTTTTCAAAAAGTGTATTTGGTTTTCATTTTTTATATACGCTAATTTTACTCTTATTTTTTAATCCTTCAAATCCTTATTCAGCTGTAATAAGTATGTTTGGTCTGGACTGGATACAGTCACTCGGGATAAAATTTTCTCTGCAGATTGATACTGTTTCAATGATACTTGTAACCTTGACTTCTTTTGTGTTTCTCCTTGCCTCAATATCAAGCAAATTTAATATAAGGAAAAATCATAAATTTTATTATTCTATGCTTTTGCTTCTTGAATGTGCAATACTCGGCATCTTTACCTCAAATGATATGTTCTTGTTTTTCTTGTTCTGGGAACTTGAAATGGTCCCTGCTTATTTTCTGATAGGTGGAAATTTTATGGAAAACTATGAATATCAGGAAGATGCAAAAAAATCAGCAATGAAGTTTATTCTGTTTACTTTCTTTGGCAGTATGTTTATGCTTTTGGGAATACTTCTTATACATTATTATAACTTTGTATCAAACGGTATTTTATCAGCAAGTTTTTCTGAGATATCAGATGTGACTATTCCATTCGGTATTCAAATGTTTTCAGCTGTATGTCTTTTAATCGGTTTTGGCGTCAAGCTTCCTGTAATACCTCTGCATACCTGGCTTCCGGACGCTCATACAAATGCGCCGACCCCGGTTAGTATGGTTTTGGCAGGGATTTTACTGAAAACCGGCGGATATGGTATATATAGATTTAATTATGAAATGCTTCCGCAAACTTTTAAAATAATTGCTCCCGTTTTAGCTGTACTTGCATTAATCAATATTATTTATACGGCATTTGTTTGTTATGCACAAACAGATATCAAGCGAATAATTGCTTATTCAAGTATTTCAAATATGGGATTTGTGCTTTTGGGATTATGCGCAATCAATCATATCGGACTATCAGCTTCCGTTTTCCATATGGTATCCCATGGGCTTGTAACCTGCGGTTTGTTTATGATAGCAGGTATTGTATATCTCAGATTTAAAGACAGAAACATCAATACGTTGCAGGGTGTTGCGACTGTTATGCCGAGATTGTTTGGTTTTGCAGTTCTGATAATTCTTGCATCAATCGGTTTACCGATGTTTGCTCCGTTTGTAAGCGAAATACTTACGGTTATAGGTGGTATGAACTCGGATATTTCAGTGGTTGTGAGATTCTCTGCTTTATTCTCGCTGCCTTTATTAATTTTAAGCTCATGTTATATGCTTAAGTTCCTGCATAAAGGATTTTTTGGAGAAGCAAGAGAAGAGTATTTAAAAGTTAATGATATTTCTGTTCATGAGTTTGTAGTGCTGGCTTCCGTTCTTGGAGCTCTTATAATTTTCGGATTGTACCCGAATGCAATTATCGGAATGATGAGTTAGGGGTAAATACATGATAAATGATATTTTTAATATATTATTACCGCATTTTGTTCTCGGAAGTTTTATAATATTGCTTCTCATATTAGGTATGGTTCTCTCTCCAAGATTATACAAATATGCAAGAATAATTGCAGTTACCGGAATATCTGCTGCAGTTGTATTTTTATCAACTGTGCAGACCGAACCACAGTATTTCGGGTTCAGAAACTCAATAATGTCTGATAGTTATACACTTTTCTTTGATTTTATTATTTTATGCTGCGGTTTTTTAGTAGCACTTTTGTCTAAAGATTTGGTAAAAAGGTATAAATTAAAGGCGTATACTTATTTTTCTATATTGCTAACTGCAATTTTTGGCGCTATGAATGTAGTTTCAGCCAATGACTTCCTTACTTTGCTTGTGTCTGTTGAGCTACTGGGCTTTTCAACATATTTTATAATATCGGTATCAAAAGGATATCATTCAAAAGAGGCTGCATTTAAGTATTTAATTACTTCTGCGGTTTCGACCGGAATTTTTATGTTTGGTGTTTCATACTTATACGGAATCACAGGAAGTCTAAATTTTTCAACGGTTTATGAGTATATTACACAAAACGGGATTTCGCTGATACATGCAGTATCTGCAATTATGATAATTTTGGGGTTAGCATCAAAACTTGCTGTATTTCCTTTTGCAAACTGGGTTATTGATGTTTATAAAGGGTCTGAAACTGTTGTTCTTGCATATTTGTCAACCATCCCTAAACTTGCATTATTTGGAATAATATGCAGATTGTTGGTTTTCCCTTTAAGAAACAGTTTTGAAATAGTTTTTGTTATTGCAATTATTTCATTGATTACTGCTCTTTGGGCAAATACTTATGCTATACGTGAAAAGAATGTAAAAGTAATCCTTGCCTGTTCAGCTTCTGCTAATGCAGCTTATGCACTCTTAACAGCAAGCCTTGTTTTTGTGTATAATCTTTCAGCTGTTATCTTTTATCTGATTTGCTACTCAATTATGAATATTGGTGTATTTGCATTTCTTAATATGTATGGTGATAAAAAATCCTTTGATATTAACGCTTTCAAAGGTATATTTCACAAAAACCATACTTATACGGCTTTATATACATTGTTAATAATTGGTTTGGCAGGAATTCCTGTCACTTCTGGTTTTATTGCAAAAATTTATTTGTTTTCGGCAATTGCTAACTCAGGACTTATTTTTATTCCGTTTTTGCTTTGTCTATTGTTGTTAACGGTTATAGCTCTTTTTTATTACATCAAAATTTTGCTGCCTTTGTTTTATGAATGTGATAAGAACTCTCCCGCAGAAAAACTTAATGTAAATTTTTCACAAAAATTTGTTCTTGTGGTATCAGCATTAATTACATTATTATTGGGGATATGCCCTGAAATGTTAATAGAATTATGCAAGTTTATAGCATATAATATCTAAATTTTTGTTTTATCTTTTCCCTTATTTAATTTTGGACGTGTATATTTTGCAACAAGCTTTTGAAGTTTTTCTTTTGTAATATCAACTTTTTCTTTGGTCTCTTTGGCAAATTCTATAACATGTTTTTCAACTTTTGTAACCTGTTCTCCGATTTTTTGCTCAACCTTTTTAACAGAAACTTCTTCCTTGGCTTTTTCTTTTGCCTTTTGGGCTTCTGCTTCGCATTGACGCATAAGTGCATATTGATAGTTTAAATCGTATTCAGGTGGCAGACCATAATTACGCACACTTATGAAAGGCCCGTTAGGACGTTTTATAAGTCTTTGGGTTTTGTACTCCTGTATCTCGTCTTTTCTTAATTGTAAATTAGCATCTTTACGGTATTGAAAAAACCTTTCTTTTGCAGCAGCATTTTCCTTTGGTATAAGCCCGTCCCATAAACTGATTAATGGAGCATACATTTTATCAAGTTCTTTATTGTCAAATTTTTTGAAACATTTGTCATCAAAAGGTTTTCCTGTCGCTTCTCTTGGCCCCATTATTTGAAGCTCAAAAGTACGTGAACCTTTTTCGTTAGTTTGTAGTAACAGGTGTAAAGCACAATAATTAAATTTTGTATATTTAGGCAGTGGTCTTTCTATTAATTTAATCTTATCAACGTTCGTCTCTGAACCGTTAATAACTTCCTCTTGAGCATCCTCTAATTTATCCAGAAATGCTTTTGAAAAATAATCAAACTCTTCCTGGTCTTGTTTGCTCATACCCTTAATTGCTTCCGGACGTTGTAATTCTATTTCTTTAAGAAAAACTTGTTTTGTTTTAATAAGCGGAATAAGTCTGTCAAGAGCACTTTCTGCTTCAGGCTTCCCTGTTTTGTAATTAAAGACTATTTTTCGTCCATTTAAGTCTGTCATTTTCTCTAAAATTTCATCTACGGAGTTCCAGTCTCGTGTTGCACTTTTTTCAACAATTGAAATATCAGATTTTGGTCTGCCTGACATCTTTAATATAGGATTTTTAGGATTAAGCTCTGTTACAACTAAATCACCAAAAATTTCTTCCATAAAATTATTGATTTGTTTTTGGGGTTTGAGAATCATTTCATGAATTTGTTTAGCAGTTGATCTTGAAACACCCCTTTTTCTTTCTTCACCGGAAAGATTCTTTTTTGTAGGAGCTGTTTTTTCGGCAGATTTTTTTGCTTCAGCAATTTGTCTTGCATCTCTCAGAGCTCTTGCTTCTTTTCTTGCAATTGCAGCCATGTCTTTTACGGACATTTTCGGTGTTTTGCTTTGGAATGACACAGTATCAGTGCTGATACTCTGTGCCATTTTTATACCAAATTGTTTATTTTGGGTATCTGCTCTGTTGATAAACGGCATTCTATTAAACTGTGCATCACAAATTGTCTGAATTTTCATAAACTAACTTTCTATATATATACATACACAAAACTTGTAAAAAATTTTTTTGCTATTTAAGGTTCGTTTTTTGATTATACATTAACTGTTTCTTCTATTTTATTCTCAAATCCGGTATATTCACAAATCTGTCTTGCCCATTCTTTTAAGATTTCATCTTCCGGAAGTTTGTATGAAATAGGAGTTCCGATTGTTGCAGTCAGATTTTTTTCGAAAAGCTTGTGGGCATATCCGTCAAACCCCTTTATTCCTACCGGTACAATATCTGCTTCAAACTTTTTGGCAAACATTATAAATCCTTTATGTATATCTTTAATTACCGGTTCTTTTATAATTTTACCCTGAGGAAATATTCCCAGTGACCATGAGGTATTAAATACGGATTTAATAGTTTTAAAAGTGGCAATTTCTGGTTTTTCTCTGTTAACTGCAAATGCTCCGAGTATATGAACCAAGAAACGTAATAATTTGTTTTTATCTTCAAACAGTTCTTTTTTTGCCATATAAGCAACACATTTTCTTACGGCAAGAGAAACAATAGGAGGATCAAGATAAGATACATGATTCCCGGCAAATATTACACGTGAAGTTTTTGGTATATTTTCACGTCCGTAAATTTTCAGGTTATACATATACTTAGTGACTGTCCAGACTACAAAGGTTACAAATGTTTTGTAAAATAATATGCGCCAGAACCCGTAATCTTTTTCTGTTCTTCTGTTGTAATTTTTTACTTTTGTTTTTTCTTCTTCTGCTGCCATTACGTATCCTTGTTAATTATTGCTCACTCGGTATATATTTGAATCCTGTTAATTCTTGTATTGATTTGCCCCATTTATCTACCATTTCATCAACATTATCAGAATATGGGATTATTTCACCTATATTTACGACGATTTTACCGCTAAACGGAATCCTTTTTGCAACCTCAGTGCCGGTGATACCCATTGGTAAAATACCGCATTTATTAATTTTGGCTATATTTGCAAAACCTTTTGTTATATTTTTAATCTCACCGTCAAGTTGTCTTGTCCCCTGCGGAAACATCCCAAGCACCCAATCCGTATTTTTTATTGCTTTAACGGTTTTTAGTGTTGAAACACTAACCTTTTCTCTGTCAACGGCAAAAGCTCCGAGCCAGTCTAACCACCATCTCATAAACGGATTTTCAAAGAGTTCTATTTTTGCCATGCAGGCAACACCCCTGTCCATTACAGCACACATCAGAGGGGGATCCAGTGTTGATAAGTGATTTGGTGCTATCAAAAAGTTGTTATCTTTCGGTATGTTTTCTTTTCCGTGAACTTCAAGTCTGTAAACAAGTTTAAACCTAATCATATAAAAAACATGAGTTACCAGGAAAAGAAATATTCTTCTCCATTTATTATAAAATGCAGCATCTCTTAATGCATGGTTTTTATTGTTTTTTTCTGTTTTTTCGGACATAAATTAACTCCTCGCCGAATATAATTATATACCAAAAATATTATATAAAACAGTTAAGTATTGCTATTTTCTTTATTATCATCCTGCTGATTGCTTTTTTTATCTTCGGATTCGGCTTCTTCCTCTTCTTCCTCATTCTTTTCCTCTAATATTTCTTTAATAGTTTTTTTATGCTTGTTTGCATTCAAAACGCTGGCTACATTTGTCATAGCCAAAGAATTCAGAGTTGCCCTCAGAAGAGCACTTCGGTCAACATATGGCTCATTATACATATTTTCGCCATCTTCTTCGCCTTCGGCAGGGGGAAGATACATAGCCTCAGAACCATATTTATCCTGACTCATTTTTGCAGCAGTTCCTGACGGATCGCCGCTTTTGAAGTTAAAAGCGCCGCCAATACCATAAAAACCTGCTGACCTGTTATCTACCACTATTTGACCTCATGCATGAAGATATTACTACACAAAAATACCCTCATAGTGTAATATAACCCCTAAAAAAATAATTTGCTAATGTGTAAAGAAATTGTTACAAATCGAGGATGCGGAAAAAGTCTGAAAAATGACAATTTTTCGACTTTTTCAAATCCGACCGTAGGTGTGTGAGATTTAGGCTAGGTGCGGGATAGCACGTAGC
>CACWIL010000035.1 GCA_902760905.1 uncultured bacterium | reverse complement strand
CCGGAGTTCATTAATAAACAAATGAACAAGAAAGAGTTGAACAAGTTGCTGGCTCAAATCTATTTGGAATACGGCGGAGCTAAAACAGCAGACCTTGCTGATACTCTTAAAAATTTGGGTTATAAAATGGCAACACAGTCAGGTGTTACTATTTCTATCTCTGACCTTCAGGTTCCTGATACAAAGAAAGATCTTCTTGCTGAAGCTGAAAAAGAGATTGAAAAATCAACACACCGATATTTAAAAGGTGAAATTACAGAAGTAGAAAGATATACAAAGGTTATCGATACCTGGTCAGAAACAACAGCAAAACTTACTGAACAGGTTGTAGAAAACTTCGACAGATTGAATCCGGTTTATATGATGGCATTCTCCGGTGCGAGAGGTAACTTATCACAGGTATCACAGCTTGTTGGTATGAGAGGTCTGATGGCTGACGCACAAGGTCAAATTATCGACTTGCCGATTACATCAAACTTCAAAGAAGGCTTATCTGTTACTGAATACATCATTTCTTCATACGGTGCAAGAAAAGGTCTTGTAGATACAGCGTTAAAAACAGCCGACTCAGGTTACTTAACCAGACGTTTGGTTGATGTTGCCCAAGATGTAATCATTCGTGCTGAAGATTGCGGCGGAGAAAAATATATCAACATGAAGCCGATTATGGACGGTGATGCAATAATAGTTCCGTTAGTTGACAGATTGTTAGGCAGAACAGTTGCACAGGATATCTTTGATGAAGACGGAAAAACTCTTCTTGTTGCTAAAAATACAACAATGGACAGAAAGGATATCAAGAAGATTTCACACTTAAATCTTACAGAACTTAAAGTTCGTTCTGGTTTAACTTGTTCTCTTGAATATGGTGTTTGCCAAAAATGTTACGGTTGGGCATTAACATCTCAAAAACTTGTTGATGTTGGTGAAGCTATCGGTATTATTGCTGCTCAGTCAATTGGTGAACCCGGTACTCAGTTAACAATGAGAACATTCCACACAGGTGGTGCGGTAGGTGTTAAAGAAGCAACAAAAGAAATTCATTCACCAATCGCAGGTACTGTTGAATCAAAACTAAAAACAAGAGAACTCAGAACTCGTCACGGTGATGTTGTCAGGGTATCTATATATGAAGCTGATATTGAAATTATTTCAGGTAAAAAATCTGAAAAAATTCATATTCCGGCAGGTGCAACAGTATTCTTTGAAAATGGTATGAAAATTGAAAAAGATTTTAAACTTGCTGAGTTCAAACCATCTTCAAATGAATCTCGTTTGACTGAAAAAGCTACAAAAGATATCAATGCTGACATATCCGGTATGGTATTATTTGAAGATTTTGTTGCAGATGAAAAGAAAGACAGACAAGGTAATATCTCAAGAACTGCAAATAAAAACGGCATTGTTTGGGTAATCGGCGGTGATGTTTACAACCTTCCGGGCGGTTCAAAGATTCTTGTTGAAGATGAACAAAAAATCAAAGCCGGTGATAGATTAGCTGAAACATTGATTATATCTGAACACGGTGGTGAAGTTAGATATGGTGAAGATTTAGTTGTTGAAGAAATCAAATCAGGTAAGAATAAAATTAATAAGATTGTATCCGGTAAAGAAATTACAATCGTTATTGCATCACTTGCTCCTTCAAATGCTAAATTTGAACAAACTAAAAAAGAACAATTATGGACTGTTAAAAAATCTGATGAAAAATATATCGTTAAAGCTCCAATTGATACAACTGTAGAAAACGGTATGATTATAGCAGAGCTTATTGATGATGATTGTTCTGTTGCATCTTCTGGTGAGATCAAATATTTAGATATCGAAGTAGATGAAAATCAGATTGTTACAAAACCTGGTAATGTAGTATTTGTTCCTGAAGAAGTTCATCAATTAAATAAAGATGCTTCTTTGAGAATGGTTGATAACGGTACTTTTGTTACTGCTGGAACAGAAGTTGTTAAAGATGTGTATTGTCACATTGATGGTGTTGTTGAGTTCAAAGAATTCAATGGTGTAATCCATGAAATTACAATTCGTCCTGGCGAAGTTCATACACTTTCAAGTATGTCTGAACTTAAAGTAGAAGAAGGATCTGTTGTTGAAGCTGGTACTACAATTGCTAAGGGTATCAAGGTTAAAGAAACTTCTATCGTTTCATTGATGGAAATGGATTTTGATGATCTTGATATTGATGATTTAGATGAAGAAATTGATACAACTTCTCTTGAAGAAGAATCAATGGAAGATAAGCCTGTTCAGATACTGGTTAGACCTGTTCAGACTATTTATGTTGCACCTAAGGAAGTATCAATTAAGTTTGAGTCAACAGATGAACTTATCAATATTGTTCCTGTAACTCAGTTACAATTCAAAGATGGTGCAAGAGTTAGAAACCTTGATGGTGCAACTCTTACAAGAACATCTCTTGTTCTGCAAATGCAGGGATATTTATCACACCTTAAAGGCTTGGTAGAACTAGATGAAGCAGGAAGCTTGAAGATTGTCGTTCTTGAAACTTTAATCGTTCGTCGTGAACTTGAAGGCAACTCAAAACTTAACAGTTCGCTACAGACTGAATTACTGGTTAAGAACGGTGACGTTATAGAAGCTAAAACACCTGTCGCAAAAACTGACGTATTAGCTTTGAATGACGGTTCTGCTTCAATTAAGGGTGATGTTTCTGAATCAAGAAGATTGCTTCTGAATTGCGCTAATTTTGAAACTGTTATAAACACAAAGAATAAACCTTCAGTGAAGAAAGGTGATTTTATTAAACTCGATACTGAGCTTGCTTCATCAGGTGAAGTTGCAACTGTTTCTGGTAAGATTGTTGATGTTTCAGCAAAATCAGTTACAATCAGAAATGGTCGTCCTTACTTGATCAGCCCAGGTACTATGTTACAGGTAGAAGAAGGTGCTCTTGTTCAACACGGTGATATGTTAGCATCACTGGTATTTGAAAGAGAAAAAACAGGCGATATCGTTCAAGGTTTGCCGAGAGTTGAAGAACTTCTTGAAGCTCGTAAACCAAAAGATTGTGCTATTCTTGCTGAATATGATGGTATTGCAAGAATTGAGATTGAAGATGATGTTCCGAGACTTTATCTTGAAAGTGAAGAAGGTTCAAGAACTGAAATCAAATTTGCAATTGATGCAAGTATAGTTGTTAATAACGGACAAAAGATTAAGAAAGGTCAGCCTTTAACGAGCGGTCCTCTTAATCCGCATGATATTATCAGACTTTGCGGACCTGAAGAAGCGCAACAATATCTCGTTGACGAAGTACAGCGTGTATATCGTTCACAGGGCGTAGAAATTGCTGATAAGCATGTTGAAATTATTGTTCGCCAAATGACTAAGAAAGTAAGGGTTGTCGATTCAGGTGATACTAACTTATTACCAGGCGAACTTGTTGAAATTCAAACATTTGAAAATGAAAACAAAGCAGTTCGTGAACATGAAGGTCAGGAAGCAACTTGTGAATACATGCTGCTTGGTATCACAAAAGCTTCATTGAATACTGAGTCATTTATATCTGCCGCTTCATTCCAGGAAACAACAAGAATCCTTACTGAAGCAGCTGTTGATGGTAAGAAAGATATGTTAAGAGGTCTTAAAGAAAACGTAATTATCGGTAGATTAATCCCTGCCGGAACCGGTTTCCACCATTTAACATATGCCAGTGAAGAACGTGACAAAGAAGCTCAAAAAAGAGCTGCTCAACGTAACCAGGCTCGTAAACCGTCTGCTATTTTAGAAGAAATAGAAGGTATGTTTGGTGCTCCTGAACTTACTGTTGGTAATGACAGTATAATTGAAGACTAATGTTCAATTTAATAACAAAAAGGCGGAACAGATATTCTGTTCCGCCTTTTTGGTTTTTATGTTAAAATCTAATAAAAGAGGACTATTATATTGACGATAAAAATTGCAATTACCGGTAAAAGCGGAAGCGGTAAAACTACTATAACAAAAGCATTCTTAAATGTTTTACAAAATAATTTTCCTGATAAATCTATTTTACTTTTTGATAATGATTTAACAGGTGAACTTGGACACTCATTCGGTTTGGATATCAGAAATACTATTTATGGTATAAGAAGCGGAAAGCATGAATATAAAACAGGTATTCCTGAAGGTATGTCTAAGCATGAGTTTGTTGAATGGGCGCTTGAAGATATTTTAGTTTCTATTAATGACAATACTGACATAATAGTTTCATGGTTTGTAGGTGCAAAAGACTGCAGATGCCCTATTACAGCACAAATTAATGATGCGTGTCAAAAACTTATAGAAAGATACGATTTTGTAATTTTTGACTGTGAATTTGATTTAAAGTATCTTAATCAGCTTGTTGATACAAATATTGATTTAGCACTGATTGTCGCAAATCCGACAATAGAATCAGTTAAACTAGCAAAACGAATTGCGGAATTCTCTGTAAAACACGCAGCCGGAGGTCAGTTGGGTGTTGTTGTAAATAAAGTTAAAAATGAAGCTTTAGATGAAGTTTATAAGACAATGAATGAAGCAGAGCTTGATATTTTAGGTTCAATACCGTTTGATAAAAATATGGAAGACGGTACTTCCGACTGGAATTCTGATATTGTAAATGAAGCTGTCAAAGAGTTCTATTTCAGGTTAAACTTACCACAGGAAACAAATTAATGAATATATTAGATGGGAAAAAAGTTTCAGAAAAAGTATTGGAAAATGTTAAAGAAAGAGTTTCTTCTTTATCCAAAAAGCCTTACCTGAATGTAATTCTGGTTGGTGATGATGCTCCAAGTAAGATTTATGTAAACAATAAAAGAAAAGCTGCAGAAAAAGTAGGTATACGTTCTAATGTAATTGAACTTCCTTCTGATACTGATGAACAGACTTTATTGGATTTAATAAAAAATTTAAACTATGATGATGAAGTCACTGGTATAATGGTTCAGCTGCCTCTTCCTGAACATATAAATAAAAATAAAATAGTTGAAGCTATTAACCCCGGTAAAGATGTTGATGGTTTTCATCCTGAAAATGTTGGTAAGCTTGTTCTTGGCTTAGAACCTTATTTTTATCCGGCAACTCCGCAGGGAATATTAATGTTGCTTGATGAATATAATATTCAGACTGAAGGAAAACACGCTGTTGTTATCGGACGCTCTAATATAGTCGGTAAACCTATGGCACAAATGTTATTAAATCGTAATGCAACAGTTACAGTTTGTCACTCATTCACACCAAATCTTGATGAAATAATAAAAACCGCGGATATCATTGTATCTGCGGTGGGTAAAAAAATTGTAAGATGTAAGATGGTTAAGAAAAATTCTGTTATTGTTGACGTTGGGATATTCAGAGATTCCAACGGCAAACTTACCGGTGATATTGATTTTGATGTAGTATCTCCGTTTTGTGATTTTATATCTCCTGTTCCTGGAGGGGTTGGTCCTATGACAATTGCATCTTTGATGTACAATGCATCTAAAGTGTATATATAGGATTTTATTATGATTGTAATAGATGTGTATCCTGTGCATCTGTAGCAGTTTGTTGCTTCCAGGATTCTTTCTCTGCCTGTAATTCTGTGATGCTTGCTTCAAGCATAGTTTTTATTGCATCATATTCCATATCTTTTTCTGTTAAATCTATTAATATATCTTCATCAAATTCTTTAACTTTAGCGTGTGCATAAGCATCTGCCATTTTATCACTTAGAACCTGATCTTTTTCTTTCCAGGTTTTATTTCCAATTTTACAAGTTTTATCTACGTCTTGAGCATCTTCAAAAGCTTTTTCCCATTTTTCTTCGTAATTTGTCATCTTATCGAGTTGTTTATGGATAGCTTCATATTTTTTACTTATTCTGCTCAACTGTAATGTGTTGAAGCTTAAATCTGCTTGGATTCCTAATAATGCTGATAAATCTGATGATGTTGACATTTTCTTATACCTTTTTTTATCTTACATATATATAAAGTATTTAAAAAATATTCAATTTCATTAGTTAATAATTTCGTTACAAAACTTTACATAATTTTTTTATAATTTTTAACAAAAAAAAAGGCCTGATTATTCAGGACTTTTTTTATAAATTGAGTTGATTATTCTAGTTATTGCTTAATACTAATCTGAAAGTAGCCAAATTTTTAATAGAAAGCATTTTATGTTTATTTGCTTGTTTATCAGCTATATCAAAGATTCTGCAAATACGTTGAATTTCTTCAACAGCTTGTCTGGAATCCAATTTATACACATTTTTAATCGGATCTGCGATAACGGACATTGTAGCGTTTAATTCTTCTTCTTTCATTATTACTCCTTATAAAATACCTTTATGTATATTTAAAGTATTTCTCTTTTCAGAAATTGCCTTTTTATAAAAAAATATTAAGTTTTGTAAACAAAAATAGTATAATAATTAATCAGAAACCTTATTATATTTGCTTATAATGGTATTTTATTGTATCTTGAAGTTGTGAAAAATGAGTCTTTAAATTTTAGTAAAATATTGAACGAGTGTGGAGTTGATTTGGAGCCTCCCTCTGAAGTGTTGAAAAAACTTTCAGGTCTGGAAGAGTTTTATTCAGCTGAAGAGTTAACAGAGCTTTATAATTATATTTTATTAAATTATAAGGATAGTGAACTGTTACAAGGTGTAATAAGACTTGCAGATTATCATAAAAACAGTTCAACGCTTGATATACTAAAAAATATTCTTTTGTTACACAATATTGAAAAAGATGACTCGGATGAACAGATTAATCTGAGGGTTTTATGTGCGAAAGCTATCTCTAATTATAAAGACCATTCGACGCTTGATACACTGCTTTATTGCCTGAATAACAAAAATGAAAACTATAAAATAAGACTTGCATGTGCTGATGCTCTTGGGAGAATAGGTGACAGGTACGCTGTTACGCCACTTATCAGTGTTGTTCAGGATGAAGAAGAAAAATCAGTATACGTAAAAGAATCAGCTGCCTTTGCTCTCGGATTAATCGGTGATTCTCGTGCTATAGATCCTTTGGTTGCTATTATGGAAGCTAAGCAGGGAATTTGGGATAAGTTTTCTTTTTTAAAAGAAAAAATAGTGGAAGTTCTCGGAAAACTAAATATAAATAACTCAAATGTGTTAAGAGTACTCAAGTCTTCTCTTATGGATTCATCATCGCTGGTCAGAATTAATGCTGTTGAAGCACTTATGAACAGTGAATTTGATGAGGCACCTGAACTTATCAGAACCGCTTTAAATGATGAAGACGAAGAAGTTCAGAGAAACGCATTAATTGCTTTATATAATATGTTAGGGCGTGATATTTTAGATGAAGTTATATCACTTCCGAGTTATTCAGAGTTTCTTAAAAATCAAGCAAAAAGCATTATAGAAGAATACGAAGATGAGTAAGTAGTAAAGGGGTAAATATATGATTAAGAATAAGTCTATAATACTTTTATCTGGTGGTTTAGATTCATTGGCAGCGCTAGGCGTATGTAAAGATGATTACGGTATAGAGCTTGCTCTGACTTTTGATTATGGTCAGAAATCAGCAAAGTATGAAATAGAAAGTTCTAAAAGAATATGTGATTACTATAATATAAAACATAAAGTTATTACTTTAGACTGGCTTAAAGATATAACGCATACAGCGCTTGTTTCAGGTAATGATATTCCAACAGACAATCTGGGCACAGAAGATAGTGCTAAAAACGTTTGGGTACCTAACAGAAATGGATTATTTTTAAATATTGCCGCATCTTTTGCGGATTCTTTCGGATATAATTATATTATTTTTGGTGCAAATAAAGATGAAGGCAAAACATTTTCTGATAATACAGAAGAATTCCGTGAAAGAATATCAGGAGTATTTGAGTACTCAACTATACAAAAACCGAAGGTTTTAGCTCCCTTGATTAATTATACCAAGGATGATATAGTTAAAGTTGCTATTGAAAAGTCGATTCCGCTCGAGTTTACAAGGAGTTGTTACGATTCACACAAAATACATTGCGGTAAATGTGAATCCTGCTGTCACTTAAAACGGGCTTTAATAAATAATAAGGCGTTTGAGTATATAAAATTAATATTTGGAGAAGAATGAAAACAAAGTATATAGAAGAGGAAATAAAATATATAGGCTCTCAGCTTGCTCCACATTGGATTTATAAGAATTTTAAACTTCAGGGTGATGCAATTGTAGCATTTGCAGGAGAATGTAAAGTCGATTTAGCAGAAATGGTTGATATAGAGGATGTAATTAACAATGAGCCTATTTACAGCAAATTTATGCTGAGTTTTATTACCGAACAATTTGGTATTGGTTTGAGTGAGGGCGTATACAGGCAGCGAATGTTAATTTGTATTATAAAAGAACTATTGGAAAAACGAGGTGTTTTTGTTGTTAGAAATGGCGATGACCTGATGATAGACGGAAGAAAATTGTCAGTTTCTATTGCGACAAAATCAATTTCATCAGTCCTTATTCATACCGGTTTAAATATTTTATCAGAAGGAGCTCCTGTTAAAGCTTCCGGTTTGACAAGTGAACTTGGAATTAAAGATATAAAAGAGTTTGCATTAGAAGTTATGGATAAATATTCGGCGGAACTTGATGATATAAGTTTAGCTTGTACAAAAGTTCGCGGTGTTATAGAATAAAGTTAGATAAAGAAGGTTAATATGACAGCAAGAGGATACAAAAAATATATGAAGCAGGATGTACGTCAGGGACATCCGCTTATTAAAATATTTGTTGTTTCATTTTTTGGAATGTTACTTTTATGTACTTTTATAATAAACTCAGTATCAAAAAAAATGTCTGTTGATACTTCGATTGGTGATTATAAAGAACAACAATTTGAAGATATTGAGAATAAAAATATTGTAGATAACAGATTAGAAATGATACAAAATGAAGACAGGAGCCGGAGTTTTAGTGATTTAATACAAAATCCATCTGATGAAAAGAAAAAAACGGATTCTGAGTCTGATTCTGATAATTCGCTTTATTCAACACCAGAGCAGACTTCTCCTGTAAGTGAAGCTCCTGTACCGGCAGTACCTTCTCAGGATACTGTGTATAAAGTATTTATTGGTTCTTATACATCAGCAGAACAGGCAAAAGTAGCTAAAGAAATAATTCAAGAATCCGGAAGCGGATTAAATCCTATTGTTAAGTGTATAGGGTTAAATAATTATACACTTCAGGTTGGAATATTCAAGAATAAGCAAAGTGCTGAATCCATGCTTTCTACTATTCAAAAGACAAATCTGCCGGGCAGAATTGTTCAAGAAAATTAATATAAAAAATCTTTACATCACGAAATATTTTGATTTTTTTTTCAAGTTTTATGGTACATTATATATATACTGAATCCGTTAGGGGAATTAAGACTATCACAGGGTAATATAGGAGATAATAATGCCTAATTATTTGACTAAGGAAGAGATAAAACAATGGAGAAGTTCATTGGAAAAAATAACTTTAGAAGAGTATGCAGCCAGATTGGGTAAGGTTGTTGAAGAAAGCAAACCTACCAATGATGTTGTTGATATTGTTATGTCAAAGGGGACATCATCCAATACAGGTTCAAACTTGAATGACGGTTTTTCTAGAATTGCTGAAAGGGCATTTGTTCGTGAACGTCAGATATCTCATACACCGTTCTCTATTAATAAAAAGGATATAATTGAGAAAAAGAGTACGTCTTTATCAGAAGTTAAACAAAATGAAATTAACAAAAAACTAGAGAAAGTATTGCCTAAAAAAGCTGAAGAACAAAAATCAATAATTGAAACAGTTGAAGAAAATATAAATAAAGAACCGCAAATAATTCTGAAAAAATCTTTAACAGACAGAGAACAAATGGTATTTGATTATTTGCTTAGTAACATAGGAAAAACTGTCTATGCAAAAGATTTAGCAAAATTGTTAAATCTTCCGAGAGATTATGTATATAAATATATAAAAAATCTACGTGCGAAAATAGAAGGTGATAAACTTAGAAATGTACCTTCCGGTGGTTTTGTCCTGACTGATTAATATGGAAGTTGTAAATCTGCTTAAATTTATGAATAATGCTCTTGATTTATATGCCTTGGATTTTGCAAGGTGTAACAGGTCTTTGGTTAATTTTCTGGATTTAATTGCAGAAGATGAGCAGTTTACCCGTTCTATAGATTTAGGTCTTATTTATGTTTCAAAAAAAGAGATGGACAAATATGTAATAGTCGATGGTTTAAGCAGAATTGTGTCATTATCCCTTTTACTTCATGCAATTTGTGAATGTTATAAAAAAACGTCAAAACGTAATGATAAAGCAATTGAAACAATACGTTCAAAGTATCTGCTTTCAGGAACTTCAAAAATTAAGTTGCATTTGCATGGTGAAGATGCAGATTTGTATGCTAAAATAATTAACGGTGAGCGTTTGTCAGGGTATGAAAAATCAAGACCAATGTTTGTTTTGCTGCATAACTTTTGGTCTCAGATAAAAGAAGAAAAATTGCAGGCATCTAATATATTCAAGATGCTTCAAAAAATCAATATTGTACTTGTTGATACTGAAGATGTTTCAAACCGTGATATTTACTATAGATTAAATAAATCAAACCGAAAGCTTAATCAGATAACTTTAATAGATAGTTATACAGAAGAAAAAGGAGTTGCTCAGCCTTGGGCAGAAATTAAAAATCTATTTGCAGTTGAAAAAAGTGATATTCAGCTTTTTTTAAAAGATTTTTTTATTACTAAGTTTAATTATAAAACATTTTCGCCTGATAGATTATATGAAAGCTTTGTAAATTATTTTGAAACAATGACACAATATCAGAAAAAAGATGTTTTGATGTCCAATATTAAACGCTCAGCTTTTTTATATTCTAATATACTTAATGTAAACTTCAAAAACGAAGAAATAAGACATGCCTTTATAAATATCAAACGCCATAATGGTGCGGATACATATGCATATATTCTCAATGTATATGAAGATTTTTATACCGGAAATATAAGTGAAAATATCTTTTTGGAAATTTTAAATACAATTAATGAATATCTGAAAAATCGTGAAGCAAGCGGAAAAAATATTGATTTTAATGAACTGGTTCAGTATCTTAATGCTCTTATAAGCTTTAAATAAAAAATCATGTTTTCTGCCTTAAATTAGAAAATATATTAATAAAAAAATTCTTATATATTATATACTATATAATAGAATAGTTAGTTACCATCAGCAGGAGTTGC
>CACWIL010000034.1 GCA_902760905.1 uncultured bacterium | reverse complement strand
GGATCATCAAGACTTGCAAGCATTGTTTCTATAGCAACATAAGCATCTTCTTTTGTTTTTAACTTATGTTCATATTTATATCTCCACCTGTTCCAGTCTTGAGAGTTATCAGTAGGATCATAGTACTTTTTATTAATTAATGACCATACATTGTCATACAGTTCGTCAGGTGTAGCAGAATAAACATTGCCGATTGTGGTAAGCAAAGCTGTCATTAATATTAAACTTGATGTTATAAATTTTTTCTTCATTATAATTAACCTCTACTTCTCTTTATTATAAAATAAAAAGCGCTCTTTATATTATACTACACAATTATTTTTTATTTTTCAAATGTGGGGTAAATAATAGGGGGTAAATAATAGGGGGTAAAGCGGTATAGACCAATAAAAAGTATATTATGTATAAAAATATATGTTATGCAAATGTCAAGTTAAAAGGGCTTCAGAGAAGAAGCCCTTTGTTTTCTTTGCTGAACATATAGCCCAACATACTACTCAACTTAATGTTTGTCCCGAGACTTGTTTATTAATCCCTTTGTATTTATCAGGAATGACAAACATCAGTTAAGTTTTTATTAAAAATTTTTATACTCCTTAAAAACTATTTATGTTTTTCTTAACGGCATAAATTTGAAAAACTTTAGTATTTTTTGAAAAATTTTTACAAAATTTTACATATAGTGATTAAAATTCGTAAAATACGTCAAAGGTTGCACTTTTTATAATTATTATCTTTTGTTATTTTCGGCAGATATATTCATTTTCGCATGTTTTTTGCGTGTATTATGATATGTGAGTCTTGGGATAAACCAGCCGAGTAAGATTGGTGAAATCAATACTGTTGAAAGGAATCCCGGAACAGAACTCAATCCTCTTGCTATTTTCGAGATAGAGCTCTTGTTACCAAGTCCTTTGTCATTCATAAGTTTTGTTACAAGTTCTTTTGTCTTTTCATTGTCTTTGAGATTTTCAAAGAATGATATAATCTGTTTGTTTTTCTCAGCTAATGATTTTTCACTAATAGATTCCAGTGTGAAAGTTTTACTGTCAAAAACTTCTTTTGCGTTTTCTGATTTTGACAGAATTTTTTCTAAATCTCCGCCTTTATTATCAATGAATTTTGCAAAATTTACCATTTTTTCTTTAGAATCTATATTGCCGTATAAAGCCTGAAGCTCTGTATTTGAGAGTAACTTTAAATCGCTGTACGGGTTTATGGCATCAATAAATTTTTTCATGCTTGATTTATTCATAGATGCACGGTTTGTAAGTATAAAACCTTTTTTATTTTCATAAAAACTTACTATTCCTTTTTGGAGAATAGGTACTGTATAAACAACACCGAGAGAAGATATGGTATCTCTTAACAAAATCTCATGGATTTCTGTCATATCTTTTTTGCCGTTTTCATCAACCAGAGCTCTGTCATACGCCCTTAATCCTCTTGGCAGCAGTAGTCCAAACAAGGATAAACAAGCCATTAAGCTCATTGTGAAGTTGTAACCGTTATATTCAAATTCTTTTTGGAACCACGCAGGAACTTTTTTTGTAAGAAAATTCCCTATTTTTGTTAAAAATCCTTCAGAGTTAATACCTTTACCTTTAAAAGATACATTTTGAGCATCTTCATCAGTTGAGTCGTTTTGTATAAGGTGCTGAGCTCCCGGAGCAACGCTGTTGTAGGCATATATTTTGGGCAAAACCGATAATCCGCCTAATGTGGCAGCTACTGTTGCAATATTAAAGCCTAAACGTTTTGCGGCAAAATTATTTTTAATATTTTCTGCAGATTTTGTATCTATATCTTTAAAAGCCGGATTATTTTCAATGGCATCTGTTGCAAAGTTGTTGATAGCTTTGATAACATCACCAGCTGCAAACGTTTGCTTCCCGCTGTTTGTGTTAGCTGACAGTCTGCATATATTTTCCAGATTAGGTGAAACTTTGACCATTTCATCATTTATTTTGTTTAAAATATTTTTATAGCCTTCTTCTGATATTTTTTTATCTTTGGAATTAAATTTTTCAAACTCATTTACAATGTAATTTATTGTATTTTCTGCATTCTTGTCTTCAGGTATTGTATCTTTGTAGAATTTTTCAATATTGTATCTGATAAACTCGTTTTTAAAATTTTGTTTATCATTTTTACAGATTGATTTAATTTGGGGCTTTCAAGCATAGACTTGAAATTATTACCGATAATTTTTATCAGCCTGGTATTAGAACCTGCAGATTTACAGAATTTGCCTGTCAGCCATAGCATAAGCGGGGCAACAGACATCATAAACGGACCTGTCATACCTTCACGTCCTAATACTTCAAGCCCTTCTTTTATGTTGTATTCACCGGTTACTTCTCTGTCACGGTAAAAACCGGTTATCGTTCTCGGTAAAGTCATTCCTAATCCGTCTTGAATAAGAAATGAAACAACATAGCCTTTATTTTCAATACCCTGCATTAAAGCACCCGATGCACTTAAAAGATTCATTCCCAAAGAGGAAGCCTTAAAATTCGGGTTTTGCTTTGCAAATTTTGCATTATTAGTCTGATGGTTATTATTGTTAATTGAGGCTATTTTCAAGTTTTAATCCCTATTATTCGAACATAGTGTAATCTGTACACTATTATACAAATTTATTTGGTATTAAACAATAGATAGTATATACGAATGTTAGAAATGTTTACAAACTGCAAAAAAAGAGGGATTTGAATGCAAATCTCTCTTTGTAGATTGTGTTTTACATAACAAACGTCTTGAATGTTCAACCAGCCATATATATTTACCCATTTGGACCTTCTGCAACAATATAGTCTTTTTCTATTCCCTGTGCTTCAAGAATAAAGTCGCAAAGTTCTCTGACAGCGCCTTTTCCACCGTTGTATTGAGATTTAAAATTACAGATGTCCTGAACTTCTTTTACCGCATCTTTGGGGCAGCAGGCAAGACCTACTTTTTCTAAGATACAAATGTCAGGGAGGTCGTCACCCATATAAGATACGTTATCGTAAGTTAAGTTATATTTTTGCATAAGTTCTTCCAGTGCAGGAAGTTTGTATTTATATCCCTGATAAAGTTCAGTAAAATTTAGGTTCTTTGCCCGGTGCTGAACGGTTCCGTTGTTTCGGGCTGTTATAATAGCAGTTATAAAGCCGGATTTGTTCATTCTGACAACTCCGTGACCGTCTTTTGCGTTAAATGTTTTATATTCTTTTCCGTCTTCGTCGTATGTAATGCTTCCGTCAGTCATAACTCCGTCAACATCAAAAACAAGCATTTTAATCTTTTTAGCCGCAATTTTTGGATTCTCTTTCGCCATTTTTGCAATCCTCCGATATATATATTTAGGTAACTATATACGATTTTACAGTAAATAGTACTCATCTTTTGTCATTCTGATGGGAACATCAATTTAATCCCGAAGAATCTCAATAAATTAAATAATTTATGGCGATTCTTCACCCCTGAATTATTATTGGGTTCAGAATGACAGATTTTTTTCTTTAACACTTTATATACCTTTATTTAACATTAGTATAACAAAAAACCTCTGTTTATTCTATAATTAACTTATTGAGATATAAGATGAGGATAATTATGTTAAAAGATTTTTTCTTAAAAGAAGTTGATAATGGAATAAAAGAAGCAATAAATGCCGGAACTCTCGGACAAATGGGGGTAAATGATGACTATACTCTTATTATAGAAAAGCCGAAAAATACAGACTTTGGCGATTTTGCTGTTAACGTATCATCACTTGCTCGTATGGCAAAGATAGCGCCCCCGATGATTGCGAATGCTATTGTTGATAAATTGTCAAAAGAAAATTACACAGTTTCTGTTATCGGTGGATTTATAAACTTTAAAATAAGTGACAGCATGCTTGCAAATACAATAGAAGAAATCTTGAAAGAAAAAGAAAATTACGGAAAAGGAAAAGATTTTGAAAAAGAAAAAATCCTTCTTGAGTATGTTTCAGCAAACCCGACAGGTCCGTTTCATATCGGTCACGGACGCTGGGCGGCTATGGGAAGTGCGCTTGCAAATTTATTAAAATTCTATGGACATGAAGTCTATCAGGAGTTCTATATAAATGATGCAGGAAGTCAGATTCAAAAGCTTGGGAATTCTCTAAAAATAAGAATTCAGCAGGAACTTGGTGAAAATGTAGATTTTCCGGCAGACGAAGTTGAAAGAAAGAACTTTTACCCTGGTGATTATTTGATTCCTGTTGCGAAGAAATTTTTACAAGAAAAAGATAAAATAACATCATTAAGTTTAGAAACCATTTGTCATTCTGAGCCGTCATCAATTGAGGGTGAAGAATCTCTAAAACTTCTTTGTGATTATGCCAAGGCAGAAATGGAAGCTTGTCAGAGAAAACTCCTTGAAGGGTTCAGAGTGCATTTTGACAAATTTTATTCAGAACTTGATTTGCACAAATCAGGTAAGGTCGAAAAAAGATACAAAGAACTTATGGATAAAGGTTATCTGTATGAGCAGGACGGCGCTATGTGGTTTAAGTCAACCCAATACGGCGATGATCAGGACAGAGTAATCAAAAAAGCAGACGGTTCAAATACTTATTTAACAGCGGATATCGCTTATCACGCAGATAAGTTTGACAGGGGTTTTGACAGATTAATTGATATCTGGGGAGCAGATCATCACGGTTATATTGCCAGAGTTAAAGCATCTCTGCAAGCATTGGGATACGACCCTGATAAACTGGAAGTTCTTCTCGGTCAGCTTGTTAACCTGCTTATTGACGGTAATGAAGTAAGAATGGGCAAACGTAAAAATATGGTTACGCTTGACGATTTGATTGAAGAAGTCGGGGTTGATGCTACACGTTACTGGATGTGTATGAGAAATATTGATATTACGCTTGACTTTGATATCGAACTTGCAAAACGTTCAACAGACGAAAACCCTGTATTCTATGTTCAGTATGCTTATGCCCGTGTATGTTCAATTTTAAGAAATGCAGTAAATGAAAAACTTAATGCTGAAACAGGAGAAAAAACACCTGCTCCGATGAGTGAAAAAGAGTTGAATGATTTGTTGAATAATTTTGACAAAAATTTAATCACAAAAACAACTGACACTGCAAAAGCTCTGATATTAAAACTTGAAGAGTTCAAATCAGTTGTTGAACAGTCTGCCCAAAACAGAACAGTATACACAATTTGCAGATATGTTCAGGAACTCGCGCAGGAATTTCATTCTTTCTATAATTCAAACCGTGTAATCGGTGATGATAAAGACCTGATGTATGCAAGACTCGGACTTGTAGCGGCAATTAAAGTTACTCTTAAAAATGCACTGGATATTCTCGGTGTATCTGCACCGGAACGTATGTAAGGCTAATGGTAAGGAGGAAATATGAAAGTACAGCCGGTAACAAATTATAATTATCAGAATAATATAAATTTCCGGGGAGCAAATAAATTTTGTAAATATAGCATAAGAACATTGATAGCAAGTGCGTCTTTGTTTATGTTATCAAATGCAGTTGATACATTCAGGCCGGAAAAAGCTAAAAATGAGTTAGGTTATGTAAACACACTTGCTTCTGTTTTAGGTATAGCAGGAACTTGTTTGGGCATATTCGGGATTGAAAAAGCAGAGCATGATGAAAAACAGTAAGAAAGTCTTAGCGTGGAAGAAGTTAAAATAATAACCAACGATAATATATCGATTGCAGTTAACGGCTATTTTTCATCTAAGGAAGAAGTTGTAATTGTTGCGCCCGGATGGTGTATGACCAAGGATTCTGCTGCGTTCAGGCAAATATCAGAGATGTTTGCCGGTGAGTATGATGTTTTAACGCTTGATTTCAGAGGACATGGAAAAAGCGGAGGCTTCTTTACTTTTACATCAAAAGAACTTTTTGATTTGGATGCTGTTGTTAAGTATGCAAATGAGCATGGGTATAAAAAGATTTATCTGGCAGGATTTTCTCTCGGCGGTGGTTTGGTTCTTATTTATGCAGCTCAGAATGACAATATTGATAAAATTATTGCAGTATCACCTTATACCGATTTTAATAAAATTGAAAATCATATGTGGAAAAAAGAAGCGTGGGCAGAAACTTTTAGGAAGTTTGAGCTTATGAGATTTTTGTCAATTCGTCCTGATATTATTCCCCAAAAAAAGATTAGGCCTGTTGATATAATTAAAAAAGTTAAGTCTCCGACATTGTTTGTTGCAGGAAAGAAAGATCCTACAGTTTACTCATGGCACACAGAGGAACTTTATAAAAAAGCTGAATGCAAAAAAGAGTATAAACTTTATGAAAACGGTATCCATGCTGAAGACATCTTTCTTTATTTTAAGGATGATTTTTCAGAAATGTGTTTAAATTGGTTAAAAGGTTAGCAGGTTAAAATGTCAGATATAGATGAAATAGTAAAACTTTTAAAAAATGCGGAACAACCGAGAAGTGAGTTTGTTCATCTGATGGATACTTTTAACGACCCGTATCTTGTTCTTATCGGGTGTATTCTGAGTCTCAGAACAAATGACAAAACTACTTATCCTGCTACTCTCAGAATGCTGGAGCTTGCAAAAACTCCGCAAGATATGATGAAGGTTGAGGTAAAAGATTTAGCAAAAGCAATTTATCCGGTAGGATTTTACGGGAATAAAGCACGCCAGATTATTGAACTCTCAAAACAAATTTGTGATGAGCTCGGGGGAAAGGTTCCTGATGAAATAGAAGATTTATGCAAATTTAAAGGCGTCGGAAGAAAAACTGCAAACCTTGTTCTTGCAAGAGGTTTTAATAAACCTGCAATATGCGTGGATGTGCATGTGCACAGAATATTTAATCGGTTAGGGTATGTAAAAACAAAAAATCCTGAAGAAACAGAGTTTGCTCTCAGAGAAAAACTCCCTGTTAAATATTGGATAGATATTAATACTCTTATTGTAACTCATGGACAAAATGTCTGCAAACCAATAAAACCAATGTGTTCTGTTTGTCCGATTGAAAAATATTGCGCTAAAATTATATAATGTGGTACAATAAGATTATGAGTGAAAAGGTTAATTGTCCGTTTTGCGGTAATATAGTTGATTCAGATGCATATAAATGTCAGTCTTGCGGTTCTTTGTTTGAAGAGCCGAATTTACCGGGCATAAAGTTTAAAGAATTTGGTACATTTGTTGCTATGCTTGTTTTAACATTCGGTTTATTTGGTATTATATGGCTGTTCCTGAATATTAAATCAATCAATAAGCTTGTTGTAAACCCGAAAGACAGTATGAAGTTTAATACACTGGTTGTAATATCCATATTGGATGTTGTAGCTTATATGGTTTGTCTGGCTTTTTCACAGGTTACAAATCTGGTTCCGTTTCTTACTATAATTCAATGTTTAATTTTTATGGCAATAACATACAGAGTACTCAGAATAATACAAAAATATACCCAAGTACGATATAACGAAATTTTAGAGTTTAATCCGTATTATATAGTATTCTTTAATATACTTTATCTTATTCATTTTATAGATACATATTCAGGCAGAGTTATGCAAATCCACGAACACTTTAATCCAAAGTCACCTCAAATGATTTTGCTTATACTGATTTTACTTATAATACAATTCTTCCTCTGCTGGAATACTAATGTTCATGGATTCTATAAATGGTTATTCAGTCTGTAAAGACACCACAACACCCGACAAAGAGACCTTTGCCGGAAAGATATTGTGGTAATTCTCATGACTAAATCAGTAACTCAAAAGTCGAATTTGCGACTTCTGCGACCTTTAAGGATGCGCCGTATGCAGCTTTTGCCATTTGAATATTTACGGCATCCTGTGGATTCATACCATTTTCTAAAGCACTCATAACTGCATCCCCGAAGTTATGCTCTGCCTGTGTTACGTAGGATAACGCATCCGAATATAACTCTGAACCCTGAATATTTGAATAGTAGTTATTCAAATCAACTTTAGGTGTTTCACGATCCAAAGCTGCGATATTCGGTGTATCAAGCTTTGCATTTTTATCAACTTCTTTGGCAGTTGTGGTAAATTTGTCATTTCCTAACTGTAAGAGTGATAAAGGGGTTGTATGTTGTGATGTGTCTATAGAAGATAATACGCTCATCTGGTAAGAGTCCCATTATGCCTCTATTATTATTATAAACCATGCTTTGATATATGCAATATATAAAGCATATATTCTTTATAAAACTTTACAATTTAAGCTACACCGTTGTTTAACAGATCGTGTATGTGTATTACACCGACAGGTTTTTTGCCTTTAAGGACAAAAAGGTTTGTAATTTTCTTGTCATGCATAAGTTTTAATGCTTCGGCTGTCATTGCATCAGGTGATATGGTTTTTGGATTTTTTGTCATCAAATCGCAGGCTTTTGAACTTAAAATATCTGCAGACAGACATCTTCTTAAGTCACCATCTGTCAGGATGCCTGTCAAATCACCGTCTGTGTTAATAAATCCTACGCAGCCGAGTCGTTTTGATGTCATCTCTAGTAAGACAGCCTGCATATTTGAGTTTTCTTCCAATATTGGCATTTCTGTACCGGTATGCATCAGATCAGCAACTTTTTTAAGAATAGAACCAAGTTTGCCTCCGGGGTGTCTGTCATTAAAATCTTCTTTGGAAAAACCGTTACGTTCAATTAAACCAATAGTTAAAATATCTCCCAAAACAAGTGTTGCTGTTGTTGAACTTGTTGGAGCAAGTCCAAGAGGGCAAGCTTCTCCGTTGTTTGGCAATGTCAAAACAACATTGCCGGCTTTACCTAATGAACTTTCAGGATTCTTTGTTATGGCAATTATTACAATACCGAAACGTTTGCAGTAGTTGAGTATATCAATGAGTTCTTTTGACTCACCGCTGTTTGAGATTGCAACTACAACATCATTTTCTGTAATCATACCCAAATCTCCGTGGCTTGCTTCTGCCGGGTGAACAAAAAATGAAGGACTGCCTGTTGAAGCAAGTGATGCCGCTATTTTACGTCCGATGTGTCCGGATTTTCCCATACCTGTAATAATTATTCTGCCTGAGTTTTTTGTGGCATTTTGCATTAAATCAAGTGCGGTAGATAAACTATCAGCATCAAGCGACTCTTTCAGATGATTAAGTGTATCTATCTCTGAGTTAATTGTATTAATAGCAGATAATCTGTCTGCTTCTTTTTGTGATTGTTGCGTTAATATGGGCATCAGACACTACTCCTTTTATCTGTTATTTTACTACAAACGGGTAATTTATGCGAAATGTTAAGAAATTAAATCTCTTATGACTTCTCCGGCGATAATTAATCCGACTGCTGACGGAACAAAAGCGTTGCTTCCGGGTACTTGTTTTTTGCCTTCAATTTTTTCATCACTTTCTAACGGTTTTATCGGGATTTCTTTTGAATAAACAACTTTAACTTTTTTGATTTTTCTTTTTTTTAACTCTTGTCTAATAACCTTTGCAAGTGGACAAACTGAGGTTTTAGATATGTCAGCAATTTCAAAAAGTTCAGGATGCATTTTATTCCCTGCTCCCATGGAACAGATTATAGGAACATCAGCTTTTTTAGATTGTTCTATAAGTTCAAGCTTACCGGATACGGTATCAATAGCGTCAATAACATAATCGTATTTTGTAAAATCAAACTCACCTGATGATTCAGGAGTATAAAAGGTTTTGAATGTTTGTATATTTACATTTGGATTGATTTCTTTAGCTCTTTCTTCTGCAACATCAACTTTATATCTGCCGATAGTTTTGTGTGTTGCAATAATTTGTCTGTTCAGATTTGTCAGTGCAACTTTGTCATTGTCTACTAATACAAGCGAACCTACTCCGCTTCTTGCAAGGGCTTCAACTACATAACCTCCTACACCGCCAATTCCGAATATGGCTACACAGGTTTTTGATAATTTATTTATGCCATCCTGACCTATTAAGAGTTCTGTTCTTGAAAATTGATTTAACATAGGACAATTTTACTAGTAACAATAATATTTGTCACCGTTTGTGTAATGTGATATTATTAATTGGTAGGAAATAGATAAACGGGGTGGGTATGCTTAGTAAATATTTTAAAATAAAAACAAATACAGAAGAGTTTAAAGATAATCTGAATATTCTTTTTGAAGAGTTAAAAGATAAAAAAGTTCTGTTATACGGTGCCGGTGATGGTTTTGTTTCCCTTGATAAAAAATATGATTTTAAAAATAAGTTTAATATAGTCGGTATAGCAGACTTAAAATTTGAAAAAGATAACAAAGGTCTTTTTAACGGATTTAAAAAGGTATCGCCAAATGATATATCAAATGAAGAATTTGATGTTATTTTGATAACCGGCGAACAATCTAAGAAGATAGTAAAATATGTAAAACAAGAACTCAGGCTTGCCTGTGATATAAAAGCTTTGTTTACCGAAAAGATTAAAGATGAGCAGATAAACCTGAACTATCTGTATAAGCATAAATTTGATAAAACTTTGCCAAAGCTTGTAAAAGATATGCAGGGTAAAAAGGTTGTTTTATATGGTGCAGGTGCTTTTTTGGAACTGATGAAAAAATATTTTGACCTCTCGGGGCTTGATGTAATCGGAGTTTGTGACAAACGTTTTGATAAACACGAAGAAGGTGAAACTTTTTTAGACTGGAAGGCATATAGCGTTGATGAAGTAGCAGAACTCAAACCTGATTATATTTTAATTTCCACGAAAATGTACATAGATTTGGTGCGTTCTTTGAGGAATGGTGTTTTGAAGGATATAAAACTACGTCCTCTTCTGAAGAAAAGTTTATATACTTTGATGAAAGAAATTTGGTGCTGAGCAGGAATATGAAAAAAAAGAAATTGAAATTGTTATACAACGCAAACGGTTTAGCTCCGGGGCTGGAAAAAACTTCCTTTCGTGCAGGAATATATTTTTGTTTTTTGAATATACTCAAACAGATGGCAAAAAGGGATGATTTTGAGATTTCGCTCAGTGTTATGCCAAAAGAAAAAGATAAAGTAAAAAAAGTTATAAACAAAGAGTTTCCTGACAAAAAGTTTAAATTTGTTACTTTACCGAATATTCCGCAGCGTGAAGTTATTGATACTCTTGTTTATCTGTGTTTTTCTGATAGATGTTTTTGTGTTAAATACATACAAAAATTCGTTATATATTTGCATTATTTTTTGTATCGTTTGTTTTTCGGAATATATTGTTTTATTCTGTCTTTTAATAATTATGATGCATATTTTACTGCCAGTTTGTCATCATTTCCGAAAAGATTACGTGTAAAAACAAATTATACACTTCTGCACGATACAACTGCATTTCTTTTTCCGTCATATTTCCCAGCTTTTTTTATAGAGAAACATAACCGGCTGATAGCTACACTTAATGAAAACGATTATTATTTTACAGACTCAGAAAACTCAAGAAAGGATTTTCTTAAATTTGTACCGGTAATTGACCCAAATAAAATTACTAATACATATATAGGGTGTCATGTGGTGAACTCTGTAAAAGAGGGTGATAAAGAAAG
>CACWIL010000033.1 GCA_902760905.1 uncultured bacterium | reverse complement strand
GTAAAAAGAAAATGTTTGATGCTGTATGTGCAAAATGCGGTAAACAAACACAAGTTCCTTTCAATCCGACACAAGGCAGAGATGTTCTTTGCAAAGAATGTTTTGATGCCGAAAAAGCTGCTTCTGCAGAAGGCTAAGGGTAAATATAAATTCAGAATAAAAGCGGCGAAGCTTTTAGTTTCGCCGCTTTTATTTTTTAGATATTAATACAAATATTTATGTTTAAGTTTACTTATTCGTTCATTTGACTCTTTAACTTTTTGTATCAGTTTATCATCTTTCTCAATAATACTTATAACTTTTTCTATAGCTTCAATAGTTTTATAGTCACAATCTCTGAAAATAAACATATCAAGCCCGGCTTCAATCCCCATTATTACTGCCTCCGGAGTTCCAAAACCCTGAACACCTTTCATTACCATATCATCTGAGATTATAACCCCATTATATCCTATATTTTTTCTTAAATACCCTATGGCATTTTTGCTTAAAGAAGATGGAAGTGTATTTTTATCAAAGCACGTACAGTGGAGATGCGCTGCCATTATCATTTCAATATTATTTTTGACAGCTTCTCTGAATGGTGCAATATGAATTTTCTCCATAGTATCAATTGGCAAATTTATTTGCGGAAGTGTAAGATGGCTGTCACTATTGGCATCCCCGTGTCCCGGATAGTGTTTAACACATGGAATAATTCCGTTTTTTCGATAAATCTCTGATACTATCTCAACTCCCTTAATTACATCTTCTGTTTTATCTGAAAAAGCACGCTCTCCTATAATCGGATTGTTCGGATTTGTGTTTACATCTGCACATGGGGCAAAGTTTAAATTTATTCCATACTCGCTTAGCTCAAGAGCTATTTTTTCAGTTTGTTCCTCTAAGAATTTTTCCCCTTTAGCAAATGCATATCTTGGAGATAAATATCTTTCATGAATATTTTCGGTTCTCTCAACCCTTCCGCCTTCCTGATCTATTGACAAAAAGGGGGAAACAATTGATTTACTAATAATTTGCTTAATTAAATTCTTAAATTGTTCTTTTGACTGAATATCACGGGTAAAGAATATTACTCCGCCCAAACCTCTGTTGAGGGCTTCATCCAGATATTTTCCCCCTCCGGTACCGCAAATAAACATTTGATAAATTAATTTTTCCATAAAATAATCATACATTTAATTGAGTCAAAAATCCAACTTTTATTTATAATAAACTTAGGGTATAATTTTTATACGGAGTATGAGCATGAAAAAAATAATCTTATCTGTAATAACAATATTCTTATTATTAACTGCAATAAGTCTTGATGTATCTGCAGCAAAGAAATCAGCTAAATTATCAAAAGAAGATATTGCTGAAATGTCTGATACAATAGACAGGCTTACCCAAAAAATATATGGAAGAGCTTTGTTATCACCAGCTGATAATGAAGAGTTGATTGGTATAAAAATCAAACTTGACAACCAAATGTTAATGGCATCAAATCCATCTCTTGCACCTTTATATTTCAAAGCAGGTAATATATACAAGCTTAGAGATATGAAGCCGGAGGCTATAGAGTGTTATCAGACAGTACTGGAAAACTTCTCAGAAACAGCACTTGCACCAAAAGCAAGAGCAGCATTAGAGCAAATGGGTGTCGAAGTCGCAACTCCAAAACCTGCAGGAGAAGAAGAAACAGAAAGTGATGACGGAGTTTAAAAATGTAACAAAAAAAGGCGGCTGCAAAGCAGCCGCCTTTTTTTGTTATAAATTTTCTTATTTTGTTGTCTGAATAAATAAACTGATTAAATCATTCAGAGCAGAATATTGCTTTTGGTAGTTTTGAGATTGTTTTTCAAGAGCAAGTATTTGTTTTTTGTATTCCTGAATAGAAGCCTGACATTCTCTTGCTGAGATCTTAAGGCCTTCCTGTACTTGCTGGGCATCCTGCAAAACACTTTTCATTGATATACCTAAAGCTTCCATTGTTTGTTTTATAATCTGAGCACCGGTGTGTCTTGACACTCCGCTTGGAAGCTGTGATATTAATTTTTTAAGAACTGCTATATTTGCCGGCATTTCAAATGTATCTGCAGTTTCTGAAATTTGTGGTGCTGATTTTGGTTCTGCAAAAAAAGGTTCCGGAGCATCTTCCTCTTCATCAAAAAAACTATTTACTTTTTTAGGCTTAATTGGAGTTTCCGGTTCTGCAAATATATCCGGCTCTGATGTTTCGTAAATATCTTCCTGTTGAGCAGTTGATTCTGATATATTAGATTCAAAAACAGAGTTTTCAGGTAATTCTATATTTTCAGCTTGTTTTTTTAAAGCTTCTACTATTTTCTTTCCTACACTTTCGTTATTCGGCATAATAATACTCCCTCGTACATTCATATACTTATAGAATTAATTATATTTTAAAAAAATATAATTTAAAGTAAATGTAATGAATTGTTAATTATTAGAGAGATCTGTTCTCTCTATACTATACCATCATATCATTAAAGTCGCTTATATCGTCATAATTAAACATATGAATAAAAGTATACAGAATTTTTGCAGAAAATTTTCTTGTTCCTACATCTAGCATTTCTCTGAGAACTTCTCTGTTATTAGTTACCAAAGTGTGAGTTCTGTTACAAGCCAGATTATCGTAGTAATTTGCTACATTTACAATTTGTGCTGGTTCATATATAAAATCATTTGAAAGTCCTTTTGGATAACCGGAGCCATCATTGTTTTCATGATGTTCAAGTGCTACTCTTGCTATTGATTCGGATAAACCAAATTCTTCCTTAATCATTTTATAGCCTATAACAGTATGTTCTTTTAGTTCATCTTCATTAATAGATAAAATTGCCGACTCGCTGTCCATCTCTATTTTTATTTTACCAATATCATGTAACAGCGCAGCTAGAACAAGTTCATCAAAAGCTCTTGGCGTATATTCCAGTTTTCGTGCAATCAGACCTGACACTATAGCAACGTTTATCGGGTGACACAATTCGTATTCACCCATAAGCCTTACTCTTGAACCTTTACCTGATTTATATAAGTTTTTATAAACCTCATTACGTATAATATTTACCAGAGATTGCATTTTTAAGACACCATCGTCATAAAATCCCTGTAAGAATAAATCAAAAATACGTTTATAAAAAAACTTTATCTTTATTTGAGTATCCTGGCGCATTGTTGATGATTTGTTAATAACTGTTTTAAAGTCCTCAGGATCAAGTGATTCGTAAGAAAAATTTCTTAATCGTTTAGAGGAACTTTTCTTCTTCTCATCTTCTTTTTTCTTTTCTTCTTCACCATCAAGAAAATCTTCTGCATATATTCTTACGTAGTTTTTAAGCATTATAAGTTTGCCAGGAGTTAAAACTTCACCAGCTTCGAGTATTTTTGATTTATTTTCCGTAAATAAATCAAACGGAAGAACTTTATAATTGCTCAGCTCACTACTTTCTACAATACGCATATTTTGATTATAGTAATTTTTTTTTATTTTTAAATACTTTATTTGGTGGAATATACATTTTTATAGACCGGATGGTCTATGTATTAAACAAAATTTACATCATCTGATTTATAGCATTGGGCATGCCAATCATGTAGACTGTAGATAAGGGAGAGAGAGTATTTTATGTTTAAGAAAATGTTATTATTTTTAGGTTTAGTATTTTCCATGATTACAGTTTGTGCATCAGATAACGTGCTTCAAACTATTGAAATTGTTCCTGTAAAAGATACATATAATATTGTTCTTACAGCAGACAAGTCTGTTGATGTAAAGAAAAGTGTAAAAGATTCAAACAGGATTACTCTTAATATGAGAGGAATTCGTGCATCTAAAACGCTTAATACTGTTTATAACAATGCTTCCAATGTTGATACTGTTATGGTTGAAAATACTCCTAACGGTGTAAGCATTTTCTTTCAGGCAGAAAACGCAGAAAATGCAAATATAACTTTTGATACAGCTTTGCCGGCAGTATCTGCTCCAAAAGAAACAGAAAAACAAAAAGTTACTTTAAATAGTCCAATTGATACATATGCACCAATTTACAGGGAAGACATGACTAAGTCAAAAACATCTTCTTTGTTTAATAAATTAACTCAAAAAGCTTCAACATTAGAAACTGATATCGAAGATTCTGAATTTGAACCTTCTGACTCATTGAATAAAATAATTTCATATGGTCTTGTAGGACTTCTTGTTTTTGCAATTATCAAATTATTCAGACGTAAAGAATCAGATATCAAAATTGGTTTAAGCCAGAGCTTAAATGAACGCGAAATTGATATGTATAAAAACAATAATCCGCTTGAAAGTTCTTACTCAAATACTGAAAGACCATTCACAAATGTTAATTACGGCATCAATGCATATAAAAAAGAAAATCAAAATCCATACGAACAACAACCGGTACAATTCCATAATACAAGAATGCAGCAGTATGTAAGTCCGCTTCTCAGAAATCAAATGAGACAAGCAGCTCTTCAGCAACAATTACAACAACAAACTCAAAATATTGCAACAATGACAGCTCCAATAGCTCAGCCAATGAAAAAACATACCACTCCCGTAAATACCGCACCGGTAAATCAGGGAAATCCAAATATTGACAACCTTAAATTTTTAGAATCTATGACTGCAATATATGAAAAAAGCGGCCGCCATGATTTAGCTCAGGGTTTGAAAGCAAATTTACAAAAAAATAACATTAAGGCTTAATAAGAAGAAAAGATAGAAGAGAAAGAACGGCGGTCAGTTTTCTGATCGCCGTTCTTTTCTCCTTACTCAAACTTTTTGCTCATTTTCATATACAGAGCTTTTATTGCTTTATCATCAGCTTTAATCTCAAAATCTTCAGGGTCAGCGTTAAAGTCAGAATCGATTTTACGCTCTGCGGATTTTATACAGAACTCAAGTTCTTTGTATTCGGGTGTGTTATTCAGTTGTAAGTCAGCAGCCTGTTTTAACAGCATAGACATTACATGAACCGTATCTCTGTAAGTTAATTTATTAAACATATCGTTTAAGCCGAAAACACCGTCATTTATACCCTTATTTGCTGCTCCTATAAATTTTCCGACAAAACTGTATGCATTTTTTGAGTTTACTTTTGACAATGCGCGGCGCACAACATCGTTATCGGCAATATGGCTGTTTAACTCGTGAACAATTCTGTCTGCCAGACCAAATCCTTCAGTTCTGTCTTCTTCAGCTACTTCCGGTTTAGATTTTTGGGGTGGTACAGAAGGACTTTTTTCTTCTATCTTTGGTCTTGGTCTTGGTTTCAGTTTCTTAATTGGCGGAAAATCCTTTTTCTCAGGAGTTTCTTCATTTTTTAAGGGAACATCTTCTGCCGTTTCTTCGCCAATATTTTTTTCATTTTCATTTTTTTTATCCGTATTTTGTTCACTAATTATCACATTAACAACATTTACATGAGGGCGTTGTTCTGAAAGATAATGTCCGTATCCGCTTGTTATTAGCAAATTTTTAACATATGCCAGATCAGCAGCGTTAAGGTCATTATGTGAATTTCTAAGCATTATTGAAAGTGCCTGTGCTTCTTCATCCGTATCTATTTTCTTTTTGTCACCCATTCTTTTTGCAATTTTTGATACTTCTTTTTTTGTATTCTCTGTAACACTGTTTTCAAATTTTTTGTTTTGATATTCAAGCATAAACCCCTGAACATACATCATTTCATCTTTGTTCATAGAAAAAGTATTTCCTGCAAGAAGGTTACTTAGTTCATTAAATTCTCTTTCTGAATCAATTTTCTTTTTACTTCCATCAAGTTTTGCGGCCTGTGATACAAGATCCTTAATTGTTTGTGATACTTTCTTCAAATCTGCTTTCATGTTAAAATCTGCCATCATTTTTTGCTCCTTTCGTCTGGTAAAAGCTGCATAATTTCGTACTTTACGGTTGATCAATCCGCAATGTTAAAATGCATCTTCATAATAATTAGCTATTTACTGTAATAAATATCGGCTTTAATAAATGTATTAATCCCAAATCTTTACTTATATTTTGTATATCGGCAACTTTTTTAAAAACTTTAATTTTTTTTGAGATATCTTTACAAATCTTTACAAACAACAAAAAGAAGACCGAAATCAAACGGTCTTCTTTTTTGGGGCAAAAGCATATATTAATGTAAAACTTTGTTCATTTCTAAATATAAATTCTCTATGTACATATTAATTTCTCTTACAAGCCTTCTGCATACTTTTCTGTTGGGCGAAGAGCCACAGGCACCAAGAATAGAATTATATTCTTTTTTTAATTTCCTGTATTGAAAAGATTCTTTCAGATTACAGTCTTCTGCCTGTTTTAAGAAACGTAACATTAGATGTTTTAAAGTATCATAAGTTAAAAACTTTTCTATATCACCAAGAACACTTTGAGTCCTTGAAGTTGTTATCATATATCCTGCAAAGCTGTAAGCATTTCTTTTGTTAATTTCGTAAATGCAGCTTTTTATAACTCTTTTTCGCCGAAATAACCAAAATTTGTGAGCTTCATCCTGCACTTTATCAGCAATCCTGAATGCTTGCGCTCTCGAATTTCCGTCTACAATTGGTATAAAACTTTCTGCCGGTGTTTCATTTTCAAACTTTACCAGTTTGATTTCAAGTTCTTCTGTTTCAGCATAATTATTTAATGCTGCACAATTTTCTCTGATTAAATTTGCCATACTATCTCTCCAACTTCCTGTGCATATTTTTTATGTTTAATAAAATTTCTCTGTTTTTATTAACGGCAAATTTTTCTGAAACTTTAGGAAATTTGAGATTTATTTTACAATTCTTTACAAAATTTATAAAAATATGATAAAATTTGGCTATGAAAGTTTGTTTTATTCCTATAGATAACCGTCCTGTCTGCTATGGTCTTGCAAAAGACATTTGTGCTCTTGATGAGGATATAGAATTGTTTATCCCTCCAAGAGAATACCTTGGAAGCTTAGCAAAATATGCAAATACAGATATTATATTTGATTGGATGTATCACCTGCCAGAGATGGATGCTATGATTATATCTTTAGACACGCTTGCTTACGGCGGGTTGATTCCTTCCAGACGGATTGATGATAGTTATGATGAGATTAAAACAAGAATAGAAAATCTTAAGCCTCTTATAGCCGGTAAAAAAGTTTATGCGTTTTCCAGTATTATGAGAATTTCAAATAATAATTATAATGAAGAAGAAAAAGAATACTGGAAAGACTGGGGAAAGAAAATTTTTGAGTTTTCTTATAATTCAAGTAAATATTGGCATTCTCCCCAAACAGATGTACCACATGAAATATTGCAGGACTATTTAAAAACCAGAAGGCGTAATTTTGAGATTAATAAAATGTATCTTGACTGGCAAAAAGAAGGGCTGTTTGATACGCTGATTTTTTCTAAAGACGATTGCGCAGAGTTCGGATTTAATGTTGAAGAAGCAAAAGAACTTGAAAATCTTGGCGGCAAAACAAAAACAGGAGCTGATGAAATCCCTTTAACTTTGCTTGCAAGAGCAATAAACAAAGATATTAATATTTACACTTTGTATACAGAACCTGATTATAAAGACTGTATTTCAAATTATGAAGATGTTTCTATTGAAAAGTCTGTTTTAGGACAACTTGAACTTGGCGGATTTAATGTTGTTGATTCAGAAGAAAAAGCGGATGTTGTTCTTGTTGTGAATAATTTTATTGAAAAGCAGGGTGAACTTGTTATGGGGTGGGACACACCACTTTATAGCAAAAAATTTATCCCTCCTCTAAAGCCATACGCAATAGCTGATGTAAGATACGCAAACGGTGGTGATAACGGTTTTGTAAACCAATTATTCAATTCAGACATAAATTTACCCCGGTACGGTTATGCCGGCTGGAATACAAGCGCAAACACTCTTGGCAGCTTATTAGCCGGGTTAAAAGTAAAGTTTAAAGCAAAAAAATATAACGATGAAGCATACAAAAAACTTCAAATAATCCGTTATCTTGATGACTGGGCATATCAGGCAAATGTTAGGGGACTGATTAGTGAACCATGCAATATAAAAGAACTCATGAAACCTTATGAAGAAAAAATTATCAAAAAATTATATGCGGAAACTGATTATCCTATTTTAAATATAAATTATATTTACCCCTGGAACAGAAAATTTGAAATAGAAGTTATAATGTAGTATAATGACGTAAAAATAAGTGTGTATATTAATTAAAAGGAGTATCAGATGAGAACAGAATCTATTTCAACCAATTTTAAAGGCTACCATGATTTAAGCAATAATATATTAAAATGTAATCGCAAGCAACTGATGCACTATGCAGAGTATTTTTATACAGCATCTGAGAATGAAATTCAACAGATAACCAGATCAAGCAAAGAAGCAAATGCAAAACTGAAAGAAGCCATAAAATGTGTTGTGACGAGAGTTAACTGCTACCTGGCAGACGGTTCAAACTACTGCAGGCAAAAAGCTGCTGAACTAAAACAAAAAGCAAGCACCCGTATTATTTTCTTAAAAGATAAATAATTACAGGTAACTATATACAGTGTGCAATAAGATTTTATCAGGATTATAAAACCAACAAAAAATAAAAAGAAGCGGTTTTGCGAATTGCAAAACCGCTTCTTTTACTAATTTTATTAAGCTATACTCTGCTCATAGGTTTAGGACCTGCGTTTACGATTTCTGAAGGCATGTTCGGATATTTCTTAGCGAAGTTATCGTTGAACATAGCTGCTAACTTGTTAGCTGCTTCATCATAAGCAGATTTATCAGTCCACATTCCTCTTGCATCTAGCATTTCAGCAGGAACGTTCGGACAAGATGTAGGATAATCTACGTTGAATACATCGTGATGTTTGAATTCGATATTATCGAATGAACCGTTCAATGCAGCTGTTACCATAGCTCTTGTGTAAGAAAGTTTCATTCTCTTAGCACCCATAGAAGCAGAACCGCCTGCCCATCCTGTATTTACCAAGTAAACTTTAGTACCGTACTGGTCAAGCTTGTCACCTAACATCTTAGCGTAAACTGAAGCATCCATTGGCATGAATGGTTCACCGAACAATGTTGAGAATGTAGGAACTGGTTCTGTAATACCTCTTTCTGTACCTGCAAGCTTTGAAGTAAAGCCGGTTACAAAGTGGTACATAGCAGCATTCTTGTCTAATCTTGAGATTGGAGGAAGAACGCCGAATGCGTCAGCTGTTAAGAATACAACAACTTTTGGAATACCGCCCATTGAAGGGATTGCTGAGTTATTAATGTAAGTAACAGGGTAACCTACACGAGTGTTTTCTGTTAATGAACCGTCATTGAAATCAAGTTCTCTTGTTTCATCGTTCATAATAACGTTTTCTACCAATGAACCAAATTTGATAGCGTTATAGATATCAGGTTCGTTTTCAGCAGAAAGGTTGATACATTTTGCGTAGCAGCCGCCTTCAAAGTTGAATACACCATCCGGTGACCAGCCGTGTTCATCATCACCGATTAATTTACGGCTTGGATCAGCTGATAAAGTTGTTTTACCTGTTCCTGAAAGACCGAAGAAAACAGCTGTTTCATGAGTTTCAGGATCCATGTTTGCTGAACAGTGCATCGGAAGTACGTTTTTCTTAGTCATAACGTAGTTCATAGTAGCGAAAACAGATTTTTTGATTTCGCCAGCATACTGTGAACCTGCGATGATGATTGTGTGTGCTTCGTAGTCGATAGCTATACAAGCTTCTGAGTTAGTTCCGTCAACTGCCGGATCGCATTTGAAGCCAGGAGCACAAAGAATCGTGTAATCTGCTTCACCGTAGTTAGCAAGTTCTTCAGCAGTCGGTCTGATTAACAATTGGTGAATGAACATGTTTTGAGATGCAAGTTCGTTGATTACTCTAAATTTTTGAGTATATTTTTTATCTGCACCAGCAAAACCATCAAATATAAATACTTCTTTGCCATTTAAGTAATTAGCAATTTTATCTCTGATTGAGTTAAAAGCTTCTCTTGAAATAGGTCTGTTAACATTACCCCAAGCAATATCATTGTGGATAGATTCTGTATCAACAATAAATTTATCCTTAGGTGAACGACCGGTGTATTTGCCTGTAGTAACAACCAAAGCGCCTGTTTCAGAAAGTTTTCCTTCGCCTCTTCTTAAAGCAGCTTCAGTTAATTGTGCAGGAGTCCAGTTTCTGTGGACTTCACTTGGAGATGTGATTCCCCATTTTTCAATACCATAAGTTTCCATTTATATTTCCCTCCTTTAAGGTTAAACGGTTTCCATACATGCTAAATTTTACTACTTAAAGGGCGAAAATCAATAGTTTAATTGTAGGATACACACTTTTTGGACTTACAGCTGCATTACCCGCTATGGTTAAATATATATTTGCTACTTTAACTTAATTAAATAATATGCTACAATACGAAGTATAAAAATTTGTAAGTAAAAAGCGAGGTATTTTATGTGCGACAAAGATAAATCATCAATAGGTTTTGGAGTAGGACTATTGCTAGGAGTTATAGGCGGTATTGTAGCCGGTGTTTTATATGCACCAAAGCCTGGTGAAGAAATGAGAGAAAAAGTTAAAGATACTGTTTGTGATTTGGCAGAAAAATATTCACCGGAAGTTAAAGAAGCTAAAAAGCAAGCTATGGAATCAATTGACTTATTAAGATACAAGCTTGAAAAACAATATAAAAAATTTGGCAACATGCTTAAATCTAAAAAAATGAGAAAAGCCAAAGAACTCGAAAGCGAATCAGATTTCAATTTTGATCACGAATAGGGGTAAATATTAACTGTAATGGTAAAATTAACCTGACAAAAAAGAAGGAACAACAATGGAAATAGGACAATTATATCAAGGTTTAACATTTCTTGCTTACGCAACAGGTATAATACTGATTTTGGTTGGGATTATGCTTATAAAGGTTTTAATAGATTTATCCAAACTTATGTCAAATATTAATGACACAGCTAATTTGGTTAAAGAAGAGCTCGTTCCGACACTTAAGAATGTAAATAAATCAGTTGAAATCGTAAGCGGCGTAATAATTAAAGCTGAAGCAGGGGTTAGTAAGGTAAAAGAGTTTATAGCGAATTCACCGTTAAAAATTCTTGCCAAACTGTCAACTGTAGGCGGAACTGTTGCCAAAGGATTTTTCGGTGGACTTTGCGCCGGCTTAAAAACTTTTGGTAAAAAGAAGTAAGTAAAAAAGATAATAAAAAATAGTGTGAAATGAGTTACACTAAAGTGAAACAAACAATATGTGCACTCAAAAGATAAGGAGAAATATTATGTCAGTAACAAGATTTTTAGCAGGTTTTGCAATAGGTGCAGCAATTGGCGCAGTTGCCGGAATACTTTTAGCACCTCAATCAGGTGAAGAAACAAGAGAAAAGTTAGGTCAAATGGCATCAGATCTAGCTGATAAAACTGATGCAACTGTTCAGGATATCAAGAAAAAAGCAGATACATTAATATCAGATGCTCAGGAAAAAAGCGAAGAAATTATCGGTAAGATTCAGGACATGCTCAATAAAGATAAAACAGAAGAAGCATAGAATATTAAAACAGCTCAAACAAAAAGATACGCACTTGCGTATCTTTTTGTTTGACTTAAAAAATTTTTTATAATATTATTTAATAGTTAGCTCCAGCGGCACTCTGCCGACGAGAAAGATTGAGTATCTTTCGAGGAGAGGGGAGGTAGACGCTCTACCGATTCCGCTGTAGCATGAAAACTAAATATTATTACCA
>CACWIL010000032.1:984-12809 GCA_902760905.1 uncultured bacterium | reverse complement strand
TTATTCCCAGTATAACGAAAATAATAACAGTACAGATGTTTATGAAAATGACATTGAAGAGTTTTTTACTTATCTTGCAAAAACTCATCCACGGTCTAAAATATACGAATATTATAACGATGGTGATTTGTCCTCAAATGCATTATTTATATCTTGGTAACAAATAAAAAGGAGCATAAATGAAAACAAAGCTGCAGTTAAAAGGTTTTTCTTTAGTAGAAGTAATGATAATGTTCACGATGTTATCAATAATAATGGCTGCTTCTATGACGATGATAACCAGGAAGTCTTCACCGACACCGCCGAAGGTATCACATGGTGTATACAGATGTATCTGGGATGCTAGTGACAACCACAACCGTCTGGTAGAAGAGCAGTACAGCGGAACAAGACGAATCAGGGGGCCTGTAGTACCCGAGGGCGGAAGATGCAGATTCAATGTTCCTCAGGCAGCTATGTATAAAGTAGATATATACAGCGCAGGTTCCGGCGGTAATAAGTCGGCTCATGTGCACTCTGAGTTCCCTGAAAGTGAGAGAGTACGTAAATTTACTCTTAATGGCGGTTATAACGGCTCGGATGCTGAGCAATTATTTAAGCCGAGTGATGAAGAACTCCGGGAATTTTTTGACGGCAAATTTATTGTTGACTCATTCTATACTCTTAATGCCGGCTATGGCGGTGCCGCTGATTTAACATATCTCAGTCCTCTCGACTCATCTTGTCTTTCAGAAGAAAATAATCAGCGTTTAAAAGATAGAATTCAAGAGCTGAAAACAAAAATTGATTATATCAGAAAGAATCATAATAAAATAGTGTATGGTGTTCACTGGTATCCTAACGCTCAAGAAGCTCAAGCTAGACTTAAAGGTTCTGGTCTTGAAGATCATGAATACTATACCCAATTTAGCCACGGAGACTATACTCAAGTACCAATGGGAGATGCACAATATTTCGAGGTTAGAAAAAATAAAATTAATGAATATTATGACTCATATGTTATAAAAGAATATAAAGAACTTTTGGAAGAAATTGATTCTTTGACTGAAGAACTGAATAAAGCTGAGGCTGAAAATGATCAATATTTTATTGACTACTATCAAAGGATAATTGCTGATAAGCAGGATAAACTTAATAAACTTAAGAACGCATATGGTATTGAAGAGGTTCCAAGAAAGATTAACCCCGGTGAGCTTTTGAATGTTGTCGGTGTTTATAATCTTACAGATAGTGAACATTGCCCAAACTGCATACAAAAATTAGCTAACTCAAGCTACTTTAAGGAGCAAATAGATAGAAAATATATTTCAATTTCAGGCATAGATTATGGTGGCAATCCAGTTGAGGCAATAGATTTCTTCTATAAAAATTTACATGCTGATAGTATTAATGATACAGATGAGGATATATGTTTACGCAACAACATCTTTACTCCGATAGGTTTTAATGGCTGTGTTGGGCATATAAATTGGGATGATGTATCTGACTCTGAGCATACTATAGCTGATAAGGATTTTAATTATGCATATTATTATCATGCATTGGCAAGATTGGTATCAGTGCAGGATTATAGTGAAATAGATAAAGAACAATGGTGGTGGGTTCCAATGACCGGATATAATGTGATGCGCTTGACGTATGAGATTGCTCTGGCATTAAAGGAACTTACCGGAGAAGGTGATGTTCTTGAAGAATTTGATGAGGAAACTATTAAAGATGTTGCTTATCAGGTAGGTAAAGAATATTATAATAATTTTGCGAAAAAAAGTGATGAAGGTAATTGGTATGCTGTTGGACATATAAACCTTAACAGTCACTCCGGAGATGAGTATGGTAATTCAACACGAAATCTAGCTCATCAAGCAGTAGGTTTTTATTCTTATGATTCTAATTATTCAGTTAGAAACCAAATATTTGGTACTCTTGATAATGACGGTTCTGAGTCTTGGTCAGTTGGTCTCAGATTCCGTGATTTAGTTGATGATATTCTTGACAGGTTAGCAGATAAACTTGAGGAAGAAGAGCTGAAACCGCTTGAGAATATGCTTGATGTAAGATATAATCAGGCTTTCCAGTCTCAGCATTATAGATTAGCAGGAAATGTTAAAACGCCTGACGGGACGAGAAAAGAGACAGAAGAAGAGTTTAATGCCAGAGTTAATACGATATCGGCTTATAATAACACGTTTAACAGAATACCGGCATATAACAAGTTTAGTATAATGAATACTGATGTGGAAAATCAAATAATAGATTACTGTCGTCTTGAGTTTGAACCATTCTATACATACGCAAATATACCCACAGATGATACATCTCTCAGGGGTGAAATCCAGTTCGGTAAACCACGCTATATAGGAAAATTTGGCGGTGAAGAAGGAAAAGGTAAACTTTCCAGAATAATTTACCAAATAAATTATTTCGGCGGAGAGACCAGAGCTCGCAAAACCGAGAAATTTGAGACATATTTAAGAAATATAAAGAGTACATATAAACCTATGTATTGTCCAAAAAATGAACCATCAGATGAATGCACGTTTGACAAAAAAGGGTTTAAACAACCATCCAATCCGGATCCAAAACCATTTGAGTTTAAAAGTGCAGATGTTGAAAAATATAAATCACAAACTGATAATAACAGACAGTTTATTTATATAGAGCCTAATAACTCAAATTTGAATAATCATCAATTCTACGTTAATGTACCTGACGGTAGAGACCTTGACAAACCTTACGTAGATACTCCGTATCCTGCCTGGAAGGTCGCAACCGGTAACACTCCGGTTATGATTCTGAGTCAGCAGGCTAAAGGCGGCAAAAAGCCGAATGTGTTTGTTAATGTACCAAGTAGGAATGTAAATAAAAACTATAGTAGAAATGATTCTACTAAAGAGTCATGGAAAAATAATCCTGTATCAATACCTGTTAGTTATAGTTATGCTGATCAAAAATTTCAGTATGTTAAATCTGCGAATGCACATGTTTTTGAACAATCATGGGGATACACTGCAGGAACGGAAGATTCAGCTAAAGGTGAAGATGCCAAATTCCGAAGTGGTAGTGGTATATATCCGACAGCAAATGACCCGTTCTTCTATAGAATAAATTCACTAAACAGAACCGATACCTCAACTGATAATCAGGTTAACAGTTTAGATCTTACAGCAGGTAAAAAATATCCATCAAAACAGGAACCGCAACTGGTTATGAAATCTAAAGTATGGGAAAAATTTTACAGCCTCGGCGCTCCCGGAAAAGTGGGCAGATTAGAGTCTCTTACTACTTCTGATCTGGGTTCAAGCTGTACATTCACAATCCCCAAACGTGGTGCAATGTATAAACCGACAGGAGATGATGAAGCTGATGCAGATCAACTAACTCAATTGCAGAATAGTCTTGCAACTTATATGACATGTACAAACAATGAGGGGCAAACAGTATTTAATAAAAAAGTTGACGGACCTGATAGCGCATATAATACAGTCCTGATATCCGACAATGACAAGGTTAGTAACAATAAATTCGTATGGAATAAAACTCGTGAACAATCTGGTCGTTGGGAAGTCAAACTGATAGGTTCTAAGCCGGAAACTCGCTGGCGGCCAACTTCAATTTGGTCAAGATTGTTTAACGATTTGATGATGCCTAATGGAATATACGACATTAGATCCACGTATAAAGTCGGAGATGCCGGAGATGGTACAACATTAATTGACAAATGTCTTGCGCCTCGCGGAGATTACTCTAATGAAATGCAATACGTAATGAAAGCATACTCTGGTAAAGAACAGGAAAGAACTTTCAGCAACGAATACTTTGGAGTAAAATCTCGTCCGTGGAATTATTTATCAACAAATATCTCTACTGCTCCTTCGGAAAATGTTACTGCTACACAAATTATCGATGGGTTTGTAGTAAAAGTTCAGCACGCATTAGGTAACAAAAACGGTTATAATTGTTACGGGTTTGAGGATCCGGGTTCTAATGATACTGATCCGCAGGATTTTGATTTGTATGAAAGCTCACCGGAAGTTCAGGAACATTTATATGATTTGAATGCAACTGAAGGCGGCGGCGGTGCAGTTGTTATCACATGGTAATTTAAGTATTATTCTGAGGGATTGCCTGAGGCTGTCCCTCAGAATATTAAAAAAGATGCTTTGTTTACGCTCATTATGGCTGTATGCTAAAAACAAACAGAAAGGATAAAGAATGAAAATAAAATCAGGTTTTACTTTGGCTGAGGTTATGATTACAGTCGGTATTATAGGTATAATTGCTGCTGTGACCATACCCGCTTTAATAAATACAATGCCGAATCAGGAATTGATTATGTTCAAAAAAGCATATTATAATACAAGTCGTATTGTTGCAGAGCTTATTAATGATGACGACTTGTATCCTGATATTGAAAATGAAGAAAACCCTGAAATTGTCGGCTTTGCTATTACAAATTTTCAGGAACAGTTGGGGCTTGACTCTGAAGCCCGGTATCAGGGACAGCAGTATTCAGATAACTCAAAATTCTGCGGGCTTTTCGCCGCAAAACTTAATGCCAGTCAGGTAGACTGTGAACAAGCTACTAATTTCCAAAACGGGAATGTTCAGGGTAACTTTACTACCACAGATGGCATTGTCTGGATTATGCCTATCGGAGATTTTGTTGAAGGGTTACAATATATTGTAGTTGATACCAACGGTCAAAAAGGCGGTAATTGTTCTGATGCAGATACCAGTGATGCGACAGGTGGCACGACATCGGTTTGTGATGATGGTGTATCTCCCGATGAGTTCGCAATATCTGTTGATAAGTTTGGACACATTGAAGCTATCGGTGATGTTGCAAAAGAATATATAAGAACAACAAGAACGTCACAATCATACAGAGAAACGGTTAATTGTTTGGCTAATAACAATTGCAAATAAATAATCAGGTGAATATATAATGAATAAAAAATCAGCTTTTACTTTGGCAGAACTTTTGATAACAATGGCTATAATTGGCATATTGATTGTCTTAGGGTTTAAAACGCTCGAACATATAGACAGGTCGGTTAAGTATACCTATTCTAATGTTTATTTCAGCCTGGACAGAGCGCTGTATAATGCTTATTATTATACAAATCTCTCAAATCCATTTGTAACAAAAGATATTGTTGACGGAGCAGAAGTTGATGTGCCGGAAGACGCTCATCCGAGACGATTGTGCGAGATGCTTACAGAATATATTAATACCTCTCAGGTAAATTGTGGTGCACCTGCCGTAACCGCAAGCGGTAATGAATTTGATACAAGTCAATCTACATTAGCACAAACACCGCATTTTATTGCATCTAACGGTGTAAAGTTTTATATATCAAACGTGCTGCCGGCGGAACCAGATGCCGAGCATCATTTTATGCTCATATATGCTGACATGAACGGAGATAAAAGGCCAAACTCAATAAATTACAATCCACCGGAAGTTGAACCGGATATATTTGCTTTTGCCGCTTTAGATATCGGACGTGTGTGTCCTCTCGGCCCGCCAGAAGTCGATCCAAATTATATGAAAACAAGAGTATCTTATTTTATGATTAATGATGTTACCAGTTCATCTGATCCGTCATCTGATGCAACTCAGGCAACCGTCAGATTCTCTCCGATATCAAAACCTTACTATATATCAAAAGCTGAAGCCTGGGGGTATTATTTAGCTAATAATGCAAACCGTATTGAGGATGACTATTATATAGAAGCTAATCCGTTGACGTACAACGGTTATGTTAAAAACAGACTTCCTGAAGGTAATAAAATATATGAATTTATGGGTGATGAAGACTCTTTTACCGCACCGGAGACGGTAATCCTCAGAAGTGAAAAAATTGAAGACGGCGGTTATAACTGTATAGCAGGTTCGGATGTCGAATGCGAAGTTATTATAGATAAATATTTATACTAATCCCAATTAAAGAGATGATATAAATAAAAACGCTAAATACTACAATCTGTCATAATCTCTGAGTTGAGGCTTATCAGGATTGTTTTCACCATATAATTTGCTTCGCCATATTCTCTTCATATTAACGGGTTCAAACAAAGACTGATCTTCAAAATCAAGAGGCTGTATAATCTTTGTCGGATTATCGATTGTTGGTTTAACCTCTTTATATTGCTGCTCCTCAGCTTTAATTTTCATTTTTTCTTCTTTTTTTGCTTTCTTTTCTTCTTTACGAATGTAATGACGTTCTTTTACTGAATCAATTTTATTACCTGTATTTGACTTCAGACCGTCAAAATCTTTTTGCCCTTCTTTGTACCATCTTCTGTATTTTTTAGTAAAGATGTTATCAAAGTTTGCCATATCGTAGTATATTTTATATGATTCTTTATCGTATTCCGCATCAGTAAGAACGCTAATCTGAACATTCTGAGCAATCTCAGGACAAACCATTCTTGAATAATCCCTGATTTTCTGCAGCTGCTCTGTCTGAGGTGATGCCCCTCTTGTGAGAATCCTTGACTCAACCACGCTTATTGTTTTATAGAAAGTGTTTGACCACAAAACTGCATTAGTCTTTGTATCTACAAGAACAGCATAAGTATTAATCTTGTAAGCAGGATCGATAACCGTTGCGCCTGCAATATTCAAAAAGTCCCACAAAGTACGTCTTAAAACATAATTTTCCGAATCAATAGTTGAAGTCAAAAGCAAAACATATTGCTGCTTATTTGCATTTGCAACTTTTTTTAAGAGAGGATAATCCACATTATAGGTTGCCTTAAATTTTTGCGTTAAATCCCTTGCAGGAACCATATATCTCGGATTACTCTTGAGCAATGCCCTCTCGTCACTTACTGTCGGTGAAACAATATAGTCTGTTTTGTTTAGCAAATTTATTATCTCGTTAGAGAAAAATTCAGCAGTCTGATTATAAATAAAAGAATCTACTGCAAGGCTGTCTGTAACAATGTTATCAGGCAAGACAAGTACAGTCTTTTTCTGTACGTCAGCAGCCATAACTGATGTAGTAAAAAATATAGCTATCCCAAATAAAAATACTTTTCTTAAATCTCTCACAATTGGATTATATCATATATTAAACTATGTTGCAAAATTTTTGTTATAATAACAGAAAGGCTCAGTTTACATAAAACTGAACCTTCTTATTATATTTGTTTTATCCTTATTTTAAAGCGACCGTTAAATCTGCTTCTACACAGACTTTGCCGTCAACAGAGCCTACAGCGTGGCATTTGCTTATCGGGCCTTTAACCTTTGTCATCTCGATATACATATCAAATCTGTCACCGGGGCGTACAATATTTTTGAATCTTACATTGTCAACACCTGCAAACAAAGTTAACTTGCCTTTATTCTCCGGAGAACACATTAAAATTGGTGCCGAACACTGAGCTAATGCTTCAAGCTGCAAAACTCCGGGCATAATCGGATTCCCCGGAAAATGTCCCTGGAAAAATTCTTCGTTCATTGTAAGATTTTTGTACCCTTTAGAATATTTATTCGGAATACATTCAGTTATTCTGTCTACCAATAAAAACGGATATCTGTGCGGAATCATATCCATAATTTGCTGAATATCGAATGATAATACTTCTTCTTTAATTTCTTCTGTCATTTTATACTCCTTTTATTTTTTACTTCTTTGAAGCTCTCCTCCTCACCCTGACTCTCTCCCGTTGGGTGAGGAAACTTTACGTTTATATTTTTACTAATTTGCTTTTGAGCATTTGTGCTACTTTGCAGTGAACTGCGTGTCCGGCTTCTTTAACCAAAATCTGAGCTTTAAGATTAAGCGGTGACACTCCAGTTAAATTAAAATCACCAAGCAAATCAAGTATCTTATGCTTAATCGGCTCCAAATCAGAACGAAGTTCCGTTGTATAACCTTCATCTTTCAGCCCAACCGTATTATCAATTGTAACACCCCTTGCGAAACCTAATGCCTGAAACTTTGCAAGGTCTTTATAGAATCCAAAAGTTCTTGCCTCAATAACTTCTTTTAAATTCTTATTATCCATTGTAACCCATTGGTGACGTAAATCAGGATGGTCATAGTTTACTGCATAGGTTATCCTGAGCTCTTTGTCAGGAATTACTGCCAGGCTGGTTTTTCCGTTAAGGTAATAAACAGGTTCTGTTACTGTATAAAAATCTTTGTTTTTACCATCAATACCTGCTTCATTAAATAAATCTATCCAAACACGCGCACTTCCGTCAAAAATCGGCATCTCAACTTCTGACAAATAGACATCTATTGAGTTTATTCCCGTAATTGCACAGGCTGCATTAAAATGTTCGCATAGCATGGCTTTATATTTGTAATCACCAAGCAGGGTCCTTTTATCTTTACTGCAGAGAGTTACGCAATGATCGGTTGAATAAAGATTTTCAATACAAACTTCAAAAGGCTCTTTTGCTCCTTTTGAAAAAATGCGAATCTTACCGGAGTCCGAAGGTTTGATGACAACCTCGCACTCTTTATTCTTCATTAATGATTTGCCTTTTGTATGTATCTCGTTCTTTATTGTTACCATAAAACTCTCCTCCCTCTCCTGTTGAAGAGAGGGCTGGGGTGAGGTGTTAATCTCTATACACCAGTTTTTTCACCTTCAGTAACGCTTTCTTCAAATGATTTTAAAAGCGGTTCGTATTTTTTGAACTTCGCAATTAAATCACCGGCATCCTTCATTATCTTCAATTGTTTAATGAATTCTTTTCTCGGAACAGCCGGAGCACCTACAACGATTGATTTAGCAGGGAAGCTCTTTGTTACACCTGCCTGTGCTGCGATAATTGTATCATCACCGATAGAGATGTGGTCTGCCAAACCTGCCTGACCTGCGATAACTACTCTGTCACCGATTATACAACTTCCGGCAATACCTACCTGTGAAACAATCATACAACCTTTTCCGATACGGCAGTTATGACCTACCATTACAAGGTCATCAATTTTTGTATTGTCACCGATAACTGTATTTTCAATTGTACCTCTGTCTATACAAGAGTTAGCACCAATTTCAACATTGTTACCAATGATTACTGAACCGATAGAAGGAATCTTGAATATAACCTGTTCTGCGTTGCCTTCTTTTATTTCGCCGTCTTTACGAGCCTGTTCTATGTTGTTCGGATTTTCTGTAACAAAGCTGAAACCGTCAGCTCCAAGTGATACACCGTGGTTTAAAATTACTTTGTTACCTACTTTAACTCTGTCTCCGATATTTACTCCGGGGTGGAAGAAACAGTCAGCGCCAATTTTAGCACCGTTTCCGATATAACAGTTAGCTAAAATTTTTGTATTGTCTCCAATTACAGCATGTTCTGCAATAACAACATTTTGACCAATTGAAACGTTTTGACCGATTTTTGCAGTAGAAGCTACTACTGCGCTCGGGTGAATTCCCGTATTAACTGCAGGTTCTTCATAAAACATTGATATAAGTTTCATCATCGCTAAACGCGGTCTTTCAACTTCAATTGTTGTAAAACCGTCTATATTTACTCCCAAAGGAACAAGTGCTGCTTTTGCTTTTGTTGAAGATAAGTTTTCGATTTCTTCTTCACCTAAAGCTAAAGCAAGAGTATTTTCATCAGCTAATTTTGGAGGTGCAATGTTTGTAATTGCAACATCTGATGTTTTTGTAAGCATTCCGCCTGTAATCTGAGCAATTTGTTCCAATGTAAAAGTTTTCATAATAAACTCCTTATTTAACTATAACTATTTATTTATTTTATTAATTATATTTGTCGTGGATTTGCCTTGAACAAAGTCAATAAACTCAACCTTTATCCCATTTTTAATAACAATTTCTCTCTCCGGCAATGTTTCAAGAGTATAATCAGCCCCTTTAGTATAAATATCAGGTTTGATATTCTCCAACAAACTTGCAGGTGACTTCTCTTCAAATAATACCACATAATCAACGCAACTTAAAGCGGTTAATATTTCTGCACGGTCTGACTCATTGTTTATTGGTCGGGATTCACCTTTAATAAGCTTTACGGATTTGTCTGAGTTAAGCATTACAACAGAAAAATCTGCTAAACTTTTGGTTTTTTGCAAATATCTTACATGCCCTACATGTAAAATATCAAAACACCCGTTTGTTGCAACAAATGTTTTACCGTTTTTTTGCCCTTCTCTGACAATTTTTACTATCTCAGACTGAGTAACGACTTGTCCCAACTTATACTCCTTCTCTTTTCTTTATTCTACGACAAATAAAGCTTCTTAGCCCAATTTTGTAAAAAAATGTAACAATTTATAATTTATAAAAAAAGAGTACAATTTGTCTGTACTCTTTTTATGCTAGTTTTGCATACTTTGGTTAATTTACACCCTAAGTATGAAAAAATCTTTATATATTGCTTACCTTTAATTTACTTTAGTCATGTAATTTCTTGCTTTTTTACAAGCTTCTGCGATAGTTTGTGCAAATCCCTTCATATCTTTTGGTAAATCTTTTTGTACGTTATTTGCAAATTTCTCTGTTGTATAAACAGTTTTGACAATCTTTCTTTTAGACGGTCTCATTGTTTGCATTTGTTTTGGTAAAATTGCCGGTATGAACACTATTCTTTTCCCCCTCTATAAAGCCCCATTTCAATAATTTTTTTGCATATTCTGACAGTATTTAAAGCTGCGCCGATTCTTAAATTGTCTGCTACGCACCATAATGAAATACCATTATCAAAAGCAAGATTTTTTCTGATTCTTCCGACAAAAACAGGGTCAACACCATCTGCATCTCTTGTTGTCGGATATTCAAAATTATCAGGATTATCTATTACCTTAACTCCGTAAGCATTTTTTAAAATCTCACGTACTTTATTCGGTTCTGCATTTGCCTCAAATTCAATGTCAACCGCTTCAGAGTGACCTCTGAATACCGGTACTCTAGCAGCAGTACAAGAAATCTTTGTACTTTCATCAAGGTGTAAAATCTTTCTTGTTTCGTTAACAACTTTCATTTCTTCTTTTGTGTAACCGTCTTCACAGAAAACATCAATCTGAGGAATAATGTTGAATGAGATTGGTTTTTTAAAACATTTGTTTTCAAAATCTTTGCCTTCAAGTCTTGCAGCTGTATCATCTCTTAGTTCGTTCATTGCAGCAAGTCCTGCCCCTGATACTGACTGATATGTTGAAACGATTAATCTTTTTATGCCAAATTGTTTAAGCGGCTCAAGAACTAACATTAATTGAGAAGTTGAGCAGTTTGGATTAGCAACGATTCCTTTATGCAATTTTAAATCTTCGTCATTAACACCTGCAATTACAAGCGGAACATCTTTATCCATTCTGAAAGCTGATGAGTTATCAATAATCATCCCACCACGTTTAACAATTTCAGGTGCAAACATCTTGCTTGTTGAACCGCCTGCTGATGCCATAACTATATCAACATCATCAAAAATCTCCGGAACAGCTTCTTCAACAGTGTATTCCTGACCTTTAAAAGTAAGCTTTGAACCTGCACTTTTAGCGCTGGACAGAAATCTGATACTTTCAAACTCAACGCCGAGCTCTTCCGTAATCTTCAAGATTTCTCTTCCGACTACTCCTGTTGCTCCTAAAACTGCTATTCTTGGTTTTTTCATATTTTCCTTTTTGTTTTGTCGGGTTTTAACCCGACCTATATTATCTTTTTAGTGCCTTATAGTATATTATCTAAACCGTAGACAAATGATTTGTGTTCGCTTGCATATCTTATTGCAAGCAGAACTCCTGGCATGTAACACTCTCTGTCAGTTGAATCATGTCTGATTTTAAGTGTCTGTCCGTTTGAACCGAATATAACCTCTTGTGATGCCATAA
>CACWIL010000032.1:0-972 GCA_902760905.1 uncultured bacterium | reverse complement strand
CAGAGTGAATATGAATATTGTTGTATGAGTCAGCACCTCTTGCGCCTTTTATTGTTTCGACTTCTTCACAATTTTCTGATGCAAAGTTTTCATTTGCTTCAGCCATCATTGCGGCAGTCTTAACGGCTGTTCCGGACGGTGCGTCTTTTTTCTGGTTGTGATGAAGTTCAATGATTTCAGCATTGTTGAAATACTTCGCAGCCATCTGTGCAAACTTCATCATAAGAACTGCACCTGTTGAAAAATTTGGTGCAATTAAACAACCTGTATTTGTTGATTCGGATAGGCTTTTAAGTTCGTCTATCTGATTATCTGTTAAACCTGTTGTGCCGACCACAATATTTATACCGTTATTTAAACAATACAAAGCATTTTCGTATATTGCGTGAGGTTGTGTAAAATCAACTAATACATCAATATCAACAGAATCTTTTGCATCTTTTATAGTGGCAAACTGACCGTTATTTATATCAATACGAGCAACTAAGGTCATGTCATTGGCTGAGTTAACTGCCTTGATTACCTCTTTTCCCATTTTTCCGTTTGCTCCGCAAACTGCTATATTGATCATATAAACAAACCTCTATTTAGTCGGTAATTTTATAATACCACAAAAAACGTATTTTGTACACTATTAACAATTGTAACAATATGAAAGTATATATGTTATAAAAAGTATATATGTGGCATATACAAGTATAATCTCTTTTCTTTATTTTCTCCTCCACTCCTTTATCTAACGAGTTAATGCCGCAACGATTTGCGGCTTTTTGTTTGGGGTAAATGTATATCTGTCGGTTGGACATGTAACACAATTCACGGTTTTTTGTTTTGTGAGGTGGTAAATAAAAAAATAAGGTAACTATATACAAAGTTACAGTAAAAGAGGATGCAGAAAAAGTCTGAAAAATGACAATTTTTCGACTTTTTCAAATCCGACCTTATGTGTGTGAGATTTAGGCTAGGTGCGGG
>CACWIL010000031.1 GCA_902760905.1 uncultured bacterium | reverse complement strand
CTTCACGTAAATTGTTTGGATTGTCTGCAGAACGTTCCAGGATTCTCTGTCGTTTATATTCATTGCCTTTTTCGTCATTTTCTTTATAAGTAGTTTGTTCTTTTATAAGCTTTCCTGTTTTTTTATCAATTATTTCTATTTTTTCAATTTTTGAATTATCATCTTTATCCGGAGTGTAATATTCAATGGTATCTTCATCTCTGATAACTACATGACGTAATGTTCCGTCATTATTATATATTCTTTCTCCTTTTATATTATTCATGTCTTCTGAATCAAGAATAGGCTTTAAAGGACTTTCATCCTGTTTAATAGTTTTGTTTTTTGCGTATATAAGACCTATGTTGTATGCTGCCGATACATCTAAACCTTTATTTGTAGCACTGTCCAGACGGGAAGTTACAGGTAACTTCTTTTCCTTATCATTGTTGCTTTCAGATGATTTAAAACTTAAATTTTTTACAGATAATCCCATGCTTATTTTATGTATCATACACACATCTCCATATTGGTATCTTTTTATTTTATTTATATTAAACCAAACAAAAACTTTTTTTGATACTTGTTTGCTTAATGTTAAACAACTTTATTACAAATGTTTTATTGGTTTTACTTTACGTTCCTTTGTAATATAATCAAGGTAAAGGGGTAAATATACCTAATGTATGTTTAACCTGTAAAAATGACAAAGATTTTACAAAAACGGAAGGATAGAGTATGCAGGTTTCATTAAACTGGTTGAATGAGTTAGTAGATTTAAAAGATATAAGTGTTGAACAAATTGCTCATGAGCTTACTATGAGTGGTTTAGAAGTAGAAGAAATTGAAGAGGTTAAACCTCAGTTTACAAACATTATTACAGGCAGAATAGAAAAAATTGATGCTCATCCAAACTCTGACAGACTTCATCTTGTAACTGTTAACACAGGTGACGCTCTAAAAACAGTTGTCTGTGGCGGACAGAACATAGCTGTCGGGCAGATTATTCCTTATGCATCTGTAGGAAGCAAAGTTCTTGACAGAAAAACAGGTGAACAGTTTGAACTTACTCCTGCTGTTATCAGAGGCGTTGAATCTCAGGGTATGCTTTGTTCTGATGATGAACTTGGTGTTGCAGACAGAAATTATCAGGAAGAAGACGGAATCTTAATTTTAAACAGAATATATCCGAATGTTGGAATCGGTCTGAATGTTGAAGACGTTTTGGGATTTGAAAAAGATTATATTCTTCACACTGCACCTACTGCAAACAGAGGCGACCAAATGTCTGTTATTGGTATAGCCCGAGAGTTAAGTGCTTTATTTGACAGACCGCTTAAAGCCCCCATTCCTGCCATCCCGAATGGAGAGGGAGAAAATCCTGATTTTAAGGTCGAGATTAAGGATAATGATGTTTGTAAATATTATTCAATAGGTATTTTAAAAGGGATAAATATTAAACCCTCACCCGATTGGATGCAAAAAAGACTTGTTGCTTCAGGCATAAGAGCAATAAATAACGTAGTTGATATTACAAATTATGTAATGCTTGAATATGGTACTCCACTTCACGCATTTGATATGGATAAACTGAACGGATATCTTTGCGTAAGACGAGCAGAAGAAGGCGAAAAAATCATTACAATTGATGAAGTTGAAAGAACAATGACAAGAGATACAGTTGTAATAGCAACAGAAAAAGAACCTGTTTGTTTGGGCGGTGTTTTTGGCGGACACAACTCTGAAATAGATGAAAATTCTAAAAATCTGGCACTAGAAGCAGCTTATTTTACAGCTCCGTCAAACAGAAAGAGCTCAAGAAGTGTAGGTTATAAATCAGATGCCTGCTCAAGATTCGAAAGAGGTATAGATATTAAAGCCGTTCACAAAGGCTTAATGAGAGCCGTTGAACTTTTAATTAAATATGCTGATGCAAAATTTGAAGGATTTGTTGAAACCGGTGATGATACCCCTGAACCTATTACAATAACTCTTCGTTTTCCTCAGATAAAAAGAATTTTAGGTTGTGAAATTGATTCAGATAAAGCTTTAACGATTCTGGAAAGATTAGGCTTTACAGTTTTAGGCAAAAACGAAATGGCTTGCAGAATAGAAGTTCCGTCATTCAGAGCTGATGACGTTACAAGGGAAATTGATTTAATCGAAGAAATCGCCCGTATTAACGGATATGATCAAATAACACCAACTTTGCCAAGCAGAGCAGGAACAGCTGAGATATCACCGGCTGAAAAAGTTATGGCTAAAGTACACAGTTTAATGAGAAGTGCAGGATTGAACGAACTTCAGACATCTTCGCTTATCGGAGAACCTTTATTGAAACAATTTAATATGACTTTTGATAAGGAAAACGCTATTTATGTTGAAAATCCGGCATCAGAAGATTGTACGATGTTAAGACAAACTTTGATGGCAAGCCTTTTGAACTGTATGAAATATAATTATGACAACGGTCAAAAAGACTTCTGGGGCTATGAAATAGGCAGAACTTACCTTAAGACAGGTGAAACAAATGAAAAAGATTCCGGTGTTAAAGAGACATTGACTCTTGCCGGCGTAATCACCGGTAACGTTCAAAAATCATTATGGCAATCTACAGGAGAAGTTGATTTTTATACAGTAAAAGGTATTGTTGATAAACTTATTGAAGAACTTGGATTAACAAGACGTATAAAATTTTCACTTCTTGCAGATTCGCCACTGGCTGATTCTCATGGCTGCTTACATCCATATAAAACAGCAGTACTTACACTTTTAGGGAAACAGCCTGCTATTGTAGGTTATTATGGTGAAGTTCATCCTGAAGTAAGAAATAAATTAAAGTTAAATCAAAACGCATTTCTGTTCAAGCTGGATTTAAATATGGTAACAGAAGCATACAACGAAACAGTTACAAGATTTAAAAAACTTCCTCAGTTCCCAGAAGTTCAGAGAGATTTGGCGGTTATTGTTCCAAGTGATACAACCTGGGAAGAACTGGAAAAAATTGTTAAAAAAGGCGTGGCTAATAATATATTTAACGGTTGTGATGTTTTTGACGTTTATCAGGGTGAACACGTACAGGAAGGCTTCAAATCTGTTGCTTTCAGAATAAGAATGCAGGATGCTGCAAACACTATGACTGATGATGCAATTGCTGCACAAATGGCAAATGTAAGAGCAGCTCTAAAAAAAGCATTACCGGATTTAAGTTTCCGCGAATAGCATCTATTCAAACATATAAAACTGCCTGCTTTGGCAAGCAGGCAGTTTTATTATAAACAATTATTATAATAAAGCAAAAATAAAGGGTGCAAATGCACCCTGAAAATCCAACTATCACAAATCAATATATTAAAATAAATGTTTTCATACTTCGGTTTCAGAATATATTATCATATATCCTGCCACAACTTTCTTATAGCGGCTTCCAAAGTGATTCAGTAAATTTGTTTTGAGTAACTGCGCTTTCAACAGATAAAGCTACTGTGTGAGGTGTGAAAATAACAACAGTTTCACTTATTTTTTGAACAGAGCCCTGTAAAGCATGAGATGCTCCACAAACAAAATCAATAGTTCTCTGAGACTGTTCTTTATCCAATAAATCAAGGTGTAAAATAACAGTCTTTTTATCGATTAATTTTTTGACAATCTGTGCAGATTCAGAGAACGAACGTGGTTCAATAACAGTTACTTCATTTGAAATATATCCTGGCAAAGGAGCTACTTTAGAGCCTCTTGCAGTTTTACGGTTTGTAAATGAAGATGGTGCAGATGTTGTCGGATACAATTCGTCAATACCTTCCTGAGGTTTGCGAGCAAGATTATCCTCAATCGGATATTCATCTCTTCCAAAATTAAATGCATCCTCTGTTTCAACAATTTCTTCTTCCGGGCTTACAAATGTGCCCTTCAACATGTCAACAAATCCTCTAAATCCTTCTGATAATGCCATTTTTCCTCCAATTATTTTTATGTAAATAGTTTTCTACCAATTCTAATCATAGTTGCGCCGTTCGCTACGGCATACTCATAATCATCACTCATCCCCATTGATAATTCAGGAAGGGTGATATTATAACATTGTTCTAAATCGTTCCTGAAGGTATAAACATCTTTGAACAACCTGTTTAGCTCATCCGGTTTTGCATTTATCGGCGCCATATTCATTAGCCCAACAACTTCAATACCATCAAGCGTAAGTATGTTTTTTAAATCTTCCCTCAATTGTTCCTTTGTATATCCGGACTTCTGCGTTTCTCCCGCATTATTAATTTGCAATAAAATCTTCTCTCTCTTATTTAACGAACAGGCCGTTTTTGATATTGCAGCAGCAATTTTTAATGAGTCAACAGAATGTATAACATCAAAATTTTTAACAACCTTATCAACCTTGTTCGATTGTAAATGCCCTATAAAATGGAAGGTCGATTCTTTGCGAATATCCCGGGGGAGTTGTTCTATCTTTTCTATAGCCTCAACAGCCCTTGATTCAGCAAAATCTCTAAGTCCCGCTTCATATCCTGCCTGCATTGCTTTAAGTCCAAAATATTTAGTTACTGCGATTATTTTAACGTTATAATGTGCGATTTTATTTTTTATTGCGCTAAGGTTTGATTTTACCAATGAGCAATCAATTGCTATATCTTCGCCCCAGCTCCCTGAAGGTATTAACATTTCCCCTCAACCTCTATTTTATTATATACCACTCATCATGAGTCTTACAAATATCAGTTTGTAACAACTTTTGACGTTTTCTTCAAATTGCTATAACCCATGATTAACATGCATTTTGCCCCATTTTTAATTGTTAAGTTTTGTAAAGTTATGTACATTTTGTTAAGAACTTGACAAACTTTTTATCAATTTTGGCATCCTCGGGCATCCTTTTTTTAAATAAAGCAGAAAGCTGAAGAGTTGCTTAAAAAGACTTTCTGCTTTATTTTTGATTATTATTGACCCAAGTAGGCAAGTGACTGCATAACTTCACTTGCTGTGTTAAACACACGAGAATTCATCTGAATCATTCTCTGCGCCATAATCATATTAGAAAGTTCTGATGCAATATCTACGTTTGATTCTTCGTATCCTCCTGATTCAATAGAACCAAATGCCATTTCGCCTGCAATACCATAGTATATTTCACCAACGTCAGGACCCCATTCCCAGAGGTTATTATTTAATGAAATAAGACCTTCCTGATTAACCATTGTTGCAAGTTCCAGCGCAAAGTTTGAATTTGCAATTGAAGAACCTGTTGGAGTAACATTACTTCCCTGTATTGTTACACCTTCCGGTGTTGTGTATTTCCATTGCAATGTTTGTGCATCGTCAATATATTGTGTTAACACAGAACCATCATTGTATGTTGCAACTATGATTCCGTTCTCATCAATACCTGTGCTTTTTAGCGAGATCGCATTTTTATCATTGTAGTTTATCATATCTTCTAATGTTACAACTTCATTTAACAGATCCGAGGTTGTACTGCCGGCAAGTCCTGTTTCAGCCAGAAAGTTACTTGTTGTTCCTGTTGATGAAAAAGCCATGTCGTAACTTCCGGCATTAGTGTAAGAAATTGTACCGTTAGAAGCAGAAAATGATATACCGTAACCGCCTAATGCACTGTTAAAATTACTTACAATTGCTGCAACTGTTTGGTCACCGTCCGGTATATCAACTAAAACTGTTGTAACATTTCCGCTTGAATCTTTTAAGTCTACGGCAACTTTACCGGCTGTAATACTTGCATTGTTCAAATCTTCTATTTTCACACTCGATATATTAGGGTCCCCTTCAACCTTTGCAAGCATATTTTTAGGGATTTTAACAGTTTTATCAGAACCAGAGTTCGAATATATAGATTTTGCACCCATTACTTTCATACCGTTTTGTGTAACAAGGTTACCTGCAGAATCTACATTAAATATACCGTCACGAGTATAATATTGATGTCCTCCTGCATCTTTTACAACGTAAAAACCTGTACCTGAAATCATTGTATCAAGATCTCTTCCTGTAGAAACAAAGGTACCTGCATTAAAGTTTCTTGTAATTCCTGATATTTTTACACCAAGACCTATTTGTTTCGGATTTGTACCACCACCGTCTTTTGTGGCTGCACTTCCGTATGACAAATTGTTTGAATGTAGTGTTTCAAACGTCATATTTGCAGTTTTGTATGCAACAGTGTTAACGTTAGCTACGTTATGTGCTATTACGTTAATCTGTGACTGTCCGACATTTATGCCGGTGCTTGATGTGTGTAATGCTTGTGACATCTTTTCTTTTCCTCTCTCAATCTATCTGGGTTTTGCTTATTTTTTAATTATTTTTCTCTAATTGAAATCACATTTTCTATAGAATAGTATTCGCCGTTTACTTTAATTTTACCCGTTCCGTCTTCAAAACTTGCTTCTGTTACATTTCCAGTAATTGTTGTCGGGTTCTTCGGATCTGTTTCATTTGGAATCTGAAGAGTTACATCTTTGCCAATCATAGACAAAGTCTGGTTAATCTCTGAGTTGAGCATCATGTCATCATACATTGCGCTAATGTATTTTGCACAATTTTCCAATCCGTTGTTCATCTGTGTCATTTGTTCTAAAGATGAATATTGTGCCAACTGTGATAACCATTGAGTGTTATCTGTCGGTTCAGTAGGATCCTGATGTTCCAGTTGTTTAAGCATCAATGTAAGAAACATATTGCTGTTATTTTTTAATCCTGTTGTACGTGCCTGTTGGTTTTGTACAAGCGACGTATCATTTTTCATTTGTGTTATTTGACTTGTTATTGCAGACATAACCTTCTCCCCAAATTTTTATACATTTTCTTCATTTTCTAAATTAAACATCATTTCTTCAAAATTTTTACCATTTTCTTTTTGTTTTTTTGCTTCCTGATGTTTGTATCCGCCTTTTGAGTTTTCCTCCTGCTCTGTATAATCCGATTCATACTCGCTTTCAGTGTTTTCGAGCCTTACGGATACATTATCAACACTTACCCCCTGCGCAAGCAGATTTTCTTTTAGTACGCTCAATCCTTTCATTAAAATATCTCTTGCTTCAGGAGTTGTGACTGTAAATTGTGCAAGAATACCGTCTTTTGAGTTAATTATTTGCAGGTTTAATTTTCCGAGCGAACCGGGATTCAGAACCATATTTAATTTTGAGTTATTAACCATATTCTCAAGCTGCTTTGATATTTGCTCTATTATTCTGCCCGGAGTAAAACTTTGAGTTGTTGTTTGTGAAACATTTTTTGCGGTTTCAGAAGCAATCGATTCGTATTTTATATCGCCCTGAATCATTATTCTTGCTGTTTGTTCCTGCGGAGACTGGTTTTGCATCAAATCTCCCATAGAGCTTTCTGCCTCAGCAGATTGAGAACTTAAAACTTCAACATTAAGTTCTTTAATAATGCTTTCATTTAATACATTTGAAGATTTTTGCGCAGTTGGCTTTGAATGAGGTGGTTCTGCCGGTTGGTTTTTAACGGCATTCACATTTCTTGCTATCTGAGTATCAAGTTGTTTAAACACAGATGCATTATTTGTTGAGTTCGTATCTGTGCTACTGTTCAGGTTTTGATTGTTTTGACAGCCATCTTCTGTGATTTCTGTTTGTTCAACCGGAACATTTACCGTAATTGTTTTTTGAATTTGTGATTGCAGCATCAGCAATGCCGTTGGATCTTCCAGGGTAATAAGTTCGTTGTACATAGTTGGTTCCTCTTCTGTGATAATTGTTTCATCTGTATTATCAGAGTTTTCTTCCGTTAGTATTAACTCTAAATCGTCTTCACTAATATTAATTATGTTATCGTTAATAACCTCTTCTATTTCTTCAGAATCAGTTAAATCATCTTTTATGCACGTTTGTATGACGTCCAAAAGCTTCATATCCGTTTCGTCACCTTTGTCATTATTATTGCTCTTAGCATTTACTGTTTCAGTTTCGATATCGGTATTATCATTGCTTTTGTTTTTATAATCTTTTTGTATGCCTTTATCATCATTTATGATTTGTTTGGTATTACTGTTTGAATCGGTTTTATCTGTTTCAATACCAGCTTTCTGGACAGTATTTGTATCAGGCGTATTATCGTTTTTTTCAATCTTTTTTGTTTTAGTTTCGAAAATTTTTCCAAAATCCATGCCGGATTTTTTTGACAAATTGTTTGTCAAATCAGATTTTGTTTCCGGAATAATGTTTAGTTTGTTAATTAATGCCTGCGTCATTTAATCTGAACCTTGCTGATGTAATATCATCTATCTCTTTTGTTTCAGCCTGCAAAAACTCTTTGTAATATTCTTTTTCCTGTTTTTCTTTAAGTTTTTTTAAGACTTCAACTTTTTTATGTGCTTCTAGGACTTCTTTTTGTTTAAACTTCAATATATTCTCGGTATTTGCAATGATTCTTTCCTGATTGACTGCATCATTGTTAAGTTTTATAACGTAGCCCTGATGCATCTGCACCTGAAGTATATCAAGTTCATCTGCGGTACTAAGTTCCTCAAGGTTTCTCTTATTCTCCTGCTGAGCCTGCAAAATTGACTGAAGTTTTTCTTTTTGGGTATTTAGCGTTGACAGGATTTTTGCCATTTCCATCTGTCTGGCTTCCAATTCATTTTCTCGCATGTTTAAAACCGTCTGCATGCGGAATTTAAACTTTTTCAATTTACCTACCTCGTCCAAGAGTACTAACAGTACCTTTATTACTTTACATCATGTTTATTCTGTTCACCTCATATAAAAGTAGGAGATTTTAAATTATTTTCAAAAAAATTGCCGTTATATCCTATTGCAAGAAATTAATGGATATGATAAAATTATTTTTGCAGGGGAATTGTGCGACGCTCAAATACTCATCATGCGTACATTATAAAAGAGGTGAAGATGCAAGTTTCTGCTATAAATGCTCAGATAAATAATGGTTATAATATGTCAAATAATCTGATTAATTACAATACCCGTTTTAACGAACCTATCGCAGATACTTCTTTTAACTCATTAACCCCTTATTCAACCAAAAAAAATACACCGGAAGAAAAACTTCCTTATGTTTTTGACAGCGTAAATCAGTGGAAAAACTTCTGTCATCATAGGATTTTAGGCGGAAAGCTTAATATTATTGCATAATTATTATGAGTAAAAGTTTAGTTTTAGGTTTTTTTGACGGAGTTCATAAAGGTCACAGAGAGGTGATTAAGTCGGCTCTGAGTATATCTGATGACGTTACTCTTATTACATTTAAAGAATCTCCGGCTGTATATTTTGGAAAAAGCGCAGAATACATTTTTCCACGCAAAGAATCAATAAAAAAAATTAAAGAACTCGGAGTGAAGGATGTAGTTGAACTTGATTTTTCTAAAATTGCAAAAATATCTGCAGATGATTATCTGAAGAACATTGTTGATAATTATAAACCCATATCTATATCGACCGGTTTTAACCATACATTTGGCTTAAACAAAAAAGGAAATGCAAATTTTTTAGAGCAACAACAAGATAAATGTAATTATAAATATATTTGTGTCCCACCGGTTGAAGAAAACGGAGAAGTTATAAGTTCTACTCTAATCAAGAAATATATACAAAAAGGAAACGTCCAATATGCAAATTCTCTTCTGGAAAGTTCTTTTATGCTGGAAGGAACCGTTGTTCATGGTGCAAAACTCGGAAGAACAATAGGCTTCCCGACTGCCAATATTGAATACTCCAAAAACATAGTTAAATTGCCGTTTGGTGTATATGGTGTAAAATTCCGGGATTTAAAAGCTATTATGAATTGGGGAATGAAACCGACTGTAAATAATACAAAAGAACCTGTTGCCGAAGTTCATATTCTTAATTTTAACGAAGATTTATATGGTAAAGATATTAAAATCGAAGTTTTGAAACAAATCAGAGGAGAAAAAAAATTTGCAAATCTGGAAGAACTAAAGGCTCAAATTAACGAGGATATAAAAAGATGCTCAGAGTTGTAATTATCGGATACGGAGAAATGTTTACCAACCTTATTGCAGGAACGCTCGATGCAAACTGCGAAATAGTTGGCGTTCTCAGGAAAGAAATGATTAAATATAACCCGATAGTAAGAAAGTTCAAAGATATTATTTACCCTTCGCTTGATTATAACTATATAAGAAGCTATAATCTGCCTGAAATTTACGCACGCGGGGTAAATACCAAGAAGTTTAAAAATGCTTTGTTAAAACTTAATCCTGATATAATCCTTGTTGGTTCGTGGGGAGAAAGAATAAAAAAAGAGATTTATGATATTCCAAAAATTGCAACAATTAATGCACATCCTTCACTGCTTCCAAAATACAGAGGTCCGAACCCTTATTACTGGGTAATAAGAAATCAGGAACAAATGACCGGTGTATCTTTTCATCTTGTTGACAGTGATTATGATACAGGAGCAATTCTGGCTCAGGAAGAAATAAAGATTTATCCCTCGGACACAGGAAAGACTTTAAAAGAACGGACTGTTTTAACTGCCCGTGGAGTTGTTTGCGAACTTTTGAAGGATTTAAGTGAAGATATTATTATCCCTCTTACTCAGGCAGAGGAAAAATCAACATATTATTCTTATCCATGCGATTATGAGCTGGATTTTTCAAAAAGTGCAGAAGAAAACCATGCAAAAATAAGAGCAATTTGTCCATGGGATAATGCATATTTTTACCACGATGTAAATATTCTGTCCGCTCTGCCGCAAGGTAGTGAAGTCTTGCAAAATACAACCAAATATACTAAACCAGGGACAATAACATGTGTTGATGTTGAGAACAAAACAATTGATGTTCTCTGCGGTGACGGAAAAGTATTAAGAATAAGATGCGAACACCTTAAAAAATATGACAGACCTTTCACAAAAAATTATTTAAAACGTGAAATAAGAATCGGGCAAGTAATATAATTATTTAAGAGATTCTTCGCTTTCGCTCAGAATAACGGTTAGTTCTCTGTCATTCTGAACCCGATAACAATTTATGGGTGAAGAATCCCTGTAACATATAATAAAAATAGGGTGCATTGTTTAATAATGCCCCTTTTTGTATATAATATCGGCTGTGCTAATACACAAACCTGCTTGTTCTAGCCGATTGTTTTTGGTCCGTTTGTAATTGTCTTTGGACTGCCAAAACCGATTGAAGGTCTTGTTGCTTTTGTTTTATAAAGATCTTCTTTAACCTTTTTATTTTGGCTTTCAGGTTTTGCAATAATTTCTTCCAGGTCATTTAATTCAATATCTCTAAAATGATAGAAGTCTATCTGAGCTTTTTCCCTTGCTTCATTTACAAAGTCCTCTATTGCCCTTGTCGGAAATCCCTCTGTTAATTTTGTTATCTTGTTCATAGCTTCTTCATCACTTGCAAGTTTTTTACCATTGTCAGTTTCATTCAATAACAATTTGATTATGGATTTTCTGCCTTCTTCGTCCTGGAGCCCCAAGTATATCTGAGTTCTTAACCGAGAAGAAAAAGCTTTGTCTACATTGTCATAACAATTTGTAGCAGCCATAACTATAATATTATTTTTAAGCGCATCTTGTGTTCTGTCCAGCAATATTTGCATTAATTTTTTATCACGTTCACTCATATCACTATTTCTTTTACCGGCAATACCGTCAACATCGTCTATAAGTAAAATAACCGGTTTTTCTTCAGTAGCAATTGAAGCTGCATAATCAAAAACTCCGCCTAAATTTTCTTCCGTTGCTCCAACCCATTTTGAACTGTATGAGTCACCGGTAAGTCTCAACAACGGTAAGCCGGCTTCAACAGCCAATCTTTTAATAATAGTTGTTTTACCAGTACCCGGAGGTCCATAAAACAGTATGCCATTAGGCATTTTTATTCCGTAATGTTCTTCGTTATATCTTGCCTGTTTCAAATCTCTGAGAGGTGTTACAATT
>CACWIL010000030.1 GCA_902760905.1 uncultured bacterium | reverse complement strand
TACCAGAAGGGGCTTCATAATAAGCTTCATAAGAACCGAATACCTTATCACCTGTTGTATTTATTACTTCAAACACTCCGTCTGCAACTTCTGTTTGTCTTATATAATCAGGGTTATCATGCGGAGTTCCGTGGTAATAGATATTTCCGTATTCATCAATCTCAAATGGCAGTAATTTTGTATTTGCACCGCCAAATATATAATTGCCGTTGAATTCTGTATTAGCAAGGTCAACCATTGTTTTGCTTATTTCATCAATTTCGGTTTTTAAAGCATCTAAAGAAGATCTGCCGTATGTTCCGTTATTTGCCTGCAGACCTTTATCCCATGCCTGCTGAAGATAGCCTGTAGCAAGCTCCATTAAATCATCAAGTGTATCAAGTTCTTCCATCGCCATGCGTGTATTTTGGTTAAATGTTTCAATTTGTCCGAGCTGGCGGTTAGTGTTAACAATATTTACCGCAGCGATAGGATCATCAGTAATACTTGTAATTTTTTTGCCGGAAGCAAGCTGTTGAGTTAATCTCATATAATTTGCTTCATTTTTTTGAATGTCTTTTGTTAATAAGTTGTAGCGAGCTGCTGTTGAGATACGATTTGAATACATAATGTTACCTTCCTGGTATTATTTATTGTTACCTTCCTAGTGTTACTAATGTGTCAAGACAAGAGTTTACGGTACTAAAAACTCTTGCAGCTGCTGCATAAGCAGTCTGATATTTTACAAGATCAACAAGTTCTTCGTTTAAATCAACGCCATACGCTGAATCTAATTCGTTTTCAAGAGAATCAACCACGTCGGTTTGAGTTTCGTATAGTGATCTTGCACTGTCACCTGCAGATGCTATTTTACCTAACATAGAAGAATAAAAATCTTCTATTGACTGGCCGTTTAATGCTGCCTGTTTTTCATTCCTTGTCCCCAGCATTGCAACAACGTTCTGAGCATTACCTACTGCATTTTCATCATAGTATTTTGGGTCTTCAAAGTATGCACAGCTTAAGTTCCACATACCGTCATTTGTTAATAAATTATCAGAAACCTTTATGTTAGCTGCTGTAATACCGTCTTTTGTTTCTGTTCCTGTTGACGGGTCATAACAAGCAAAAATCCAATTATCGCTGTTTGTTGCTGTTAGGTGATTTGTATTATTTTTATCAATACAATATGCATTTGTTCTTGTATTCAGGTCGTTGAATAAATTAGCAATGGTGTTTGCAAGACTGTTAAGGTTGTTTTGAACTGTTCCTGCGTTTGTTGTACCATTGTTATAATCTGTTGCTGAATGGATAAGGCCTCCAAGTGCACCGCCAGTTATAATATCATTTGCGTTATCGACTATCTTTCCGCCATCTTCATCAACAATACTTAAAACAGCATTCTCGCCTGTCCAGTCATCAGGATATTTGATACCATGAGTATCGCAATAATGCTTAGCTGTTTCAATATCAAGTCTTCCTGTTACAACACTTCCTTTTACCAAAGCCTGGTCACCGGTATAAACAGACACTGAGCCGTTTTCTTTTTCTTTTACTGTTATATCAACAAATTGTGAGATATCATGTAAAATTAAATCTCTGCGGTCGAGAAGGTTATTAGCAGTTAAAGTTCCTGTTTGTGTTGTTTGTAATGCTTTGTTTACGGCAGCAAGTTCTTCAAGAGAATTGTTTAACTCTCTGTATTGACTGTAAATTTTAGAATTTTGGAGTGCTTCATCCGATGCGCCGTCACCAAGAGCTTCTCCTGTGAGTTTGCTTAACTCAACACTCTTTTGGTTCATTAAACCGGTCAGAGTCTTTGCTGACTCTATAAAGTTTGTACGAGCAGTAGAGCTTGCAGGATATTCCTGAAGATTGTTTAAAGCTTCATAAAACTTGCTTAATGCTGAGTCAATGCCTGTTCCTTCGAGGTCATCAAAGATTCCTGCAAGATCTTCAAGATTTCCGAGTTGCTGCTCAAGCATATTTTTCTGAGAAAGCTGATCTCTGTAATAATTATTGAGGTAATCGTCATTGTAGCGCAAAATATTTGCGATTTTAACACCACCGTTAGCACGAACCTGGTTGTTCGGATTATCACCGATTTGTCCGGCAATATTTCTTGCCTGAAGGTTTGTACGTTGCTTGTGATAACCCTCTGTGTTCATGTTTGAGACGTTATGAGAAACGACACTGATTGCTTTTTCGTTTACAGAAAGTGCACCTGCACTTATATTTAACGATGATAATAAGTTCATGCTTAATCTACCTCATTAGATTTCTTCGCTTATGGTCCACATGTCGATGTCATGTGTGTCTTGTTTTCCTGTTCCGTTGTAATAACTTCCTTGTGGAGCAAACGCATCTATAATTGTATCCAACATCTTGTTAGTAATTATAATGCCATGTTTCAGAAGTTCCACATTTTGATTATTAAGTAACGTAATCTCAGGAATTAATTTACAAATCTTAACCTTTCTTTCTTCAAGCGGTTCTACATATTCAGGGGCATTGTCCTGCGCAAAGCTTATGAACTCTGACATGTTACAGTTTTTACCCGTCATTGTAACTGCCAAATCTTCTCTTTCTTTGTTTACCCCTTTTATTTTATTATTTAATGCAATGATTTTGTTGTCAATGACACCTAAATCATCAGAACGTGATTTTTTTAAGAGTTCTCTTTTTTCAGCAAACAGTTCTTTAAGCTCACTATATGCTTTGAACTCTTTGTCGAGTATTTCTATTAAATTTTTAAATTGTTTTGTATCCATTTTTAACTCTTTTATTATTTTAACTCTTTTTTTAAACATTTTGTTCATTATTAAGATTAGAACAAGTATCTGATAAATCTGTTGAAGATACCTTCGTTTTGGCTTCTTGATACTGCGCCTCTGCCTGAGAGTGCAAACTGCAGATTTGATACGTTATAGGAATATATTTCTCCGTCAACGTTCAACCAGCGGGGATCAACTACACCCGTTACAATAAAATCAACTCTTTCATTTCCGTTAACAAGGGTCTTTTTACCCTGAACAGCAAGGTTGCCGTTTGGTAACTGCTGAACAACCTGACATGCAATTCTGTCCCCCATATTTAAGGCTCTTTGTCCCTGTGCAGAGTTAGAAACTTCATTTGATCCGCCATATCCGTCAGAACTTTTCAGACCGCTAAGATGAAACCATTCTTTGAGAAAAGATGTAAAAGCATCTGTTGTATTTGATTCTTTTGCTGATGAAAAGGTTAGGTTGTCACTGACAGAAACATTTTCTGACATTCTTATTGAAATTAGATCTCCGATTTGTCGTGCCTGAACACCGCCAAACAGAGAACGTGGTGTACCCTGATAGTGCTGCTGTGCACCCAGTACGAACAAACTTTCTGCGTTTACTGTCAGCGCAGTTATCATAATCATCATGATTGTCAATAAAAATTTTCTCATTTTTCCCTCAAGTTCTGGTTTTTGTTTCTCCGGTTCACCGGTATTGTTTTTTAGCAAAGCCATTCTGCGATTACGCTTCTTCCGTAGAGCAGTCCGTATTTTATGTCATCATCTGTTATATCGTATTCACCGACAGATTCTGCACATTTTCTTAAATCATTTACATCTATTTTCTCCAGTAAAGAAGGTGTTGATGTTGTTTTTACTCCGCTTGCAGCTTCCGGCTTTTCCTGAAGTTCTTCCTGCGGTTTAACTGTTTTATTGCTTTTGAAAGCGTTTAATGCACTAAACTGTTGTACTGAGTTTACGTTTGTATTTATCCCCGGTCTTACTATCTCCATTTTAATAATCCTCTTTGTCTTTTATTCTTTTAGTGCTTTTATTTTACTAAGTGCTGCATTTGTCTGTAAATCTGATCAGCAAAACCAAACGTTGTTCTGGGATTGCTTGCCAAATCTCTGCCCATCTGCTGAAATACAATTGATTTAAAGGTGTCTTCGTACTGATGATCGTTCCCAAAAAGTCCGTCTTCTTCTCTGTCAACTGTTTTATCCATTTCTTCCAGCATTTTCGTTATAAATATTGATTCAAATTCCTGAGCAACTTTTTTCAATTGAGTTTTTTCGTCACCGGAATTTTTAATCTGGTTGTACAATTCCTGGTCAGCATTAACCGTTCTTGCGTGCTGCAAGCCATGCTTAATCAAATCTAATGTAGGTGTTACAATGTCTGATGTTTGTGAGATTGCCATTTTCGCTATCCTTTTTAATTAGATTATTATTAACTCAGCCTGTAAGCTTCCTGACTTTTTGAGTGCCTGTAATATTGATATTAAATCAACAGGTGCAACACCAATTGAGTTCAGGGCTCTGACTAAATCATTAAGATTGCTGTTTGCACTCATTTCAATTAATCTTCCCGGAGCTTTCTGAATATCAATATCAGCGTTTTCAAATCCGACCGTCGCACCGTTAGAAAACTCATTTGGCTGAGAAACTTCGTTATGTGTAGAAACTGTTACGGTGATATTTCCGTGTGCAACAGCAGCAGGAAGAAGTTTTACATCCGAGCCTATAACTACAGTACCAGTCCTTTCGTTAACAACAACTTTTGCTCTTTCAGCTGTCGGTGTAACATCAAGGTTTTCTATAATTGATACAAAACTTACTCTGTCATTTTGAAATTTTGCAGGAATCTGAACTTTTACAGAGCTTCCGTCAATCGCACGGGCAGGTGCAACTCTTGATATAGACTGAGCAAGTCTTGATACAAGTGTATAGTCTGATTTATCAAGAGAAAGTGTTATTGAACTTTCATCTCCTATTTCAGTATAAATATCTCTTTCAACGATTGCGCCACCAGGAATTCTGCCGGTTGTTGTTATGGCATTTCTCATAGATGAACCGCCTGAAGATTTTGCAATACCACCTACAGTAACAGGACCCTGAGCAACAGCTACAGCTTCACCATTCGGAGCTTTAAGTATTGTCTGAACAAGAACACCGCCTTCTAAACTTTTACAGTCTGCCATTGCAGAAACGGTTACGTCAATTTTATCACCGTTTTTTGCAAAAGGAGGTACATTTGCTGTTACTATAACTGCAGCTGAAGCGCCTTTTTGAATATAGTTTTCCTGTTCAATAACTGTTCCTAAGTTTCTTAAAAGCATTTTGTTTGTAATCTGTGTAGAACGAGAGTTGTCACCTGTTCCCGGCAGACCGACCACGATACCATATCCGACTAACTGGTTTTCTCTTACACCCTGAATGTGAGCAATGTCCATTATACGAACAGTAGCTGCATTAACAGGTGCAAGCCCGATACACATCATCATTGTTAAAATAAATGCCATTAACTTTTTCATTTTTTTTCTTCCTCAAGTCTTTTTTTATTTTCTTCCCTCTCCTTGAGGAGAGGGTTAGGGTGAGGTGTCAACCAACTTAAATATTAACCAGTACCCTGTTTTCTCCGATAATTTTTCCGTTGTAAACTTTTTTGTAATTTTTGTTTTCAACATTTATATAATCGCCTAACATTCCGTCAGACATTGCTGTTCCGTCTATGCTAATCATGACAGAGCCGTTAGATATAAAAAATACTCTTACGTCAGCATTTCTTGCTACATCGGGACGCATTTTTACAAATCTTTTGTCAATAACTTCGCCCTTTTGAAATATTTTTTTTGTTGTTATTTCTTTGTTGAGCATTGAACTGTCTAATACAAAATCGGCACGATTTGCTATGTCTATTTTTTTCACTTCTGTACACTCTTTTGTAAGCACCTGTTCTCTGTTTATTTGCTCACTTGCTACCAATACTTCTTTATAAACGGAAGTTTGCGCAGGAAGGTTCAAAGTTCTCTGATATACACCGTTAACTAAAACGTCAACTCTTTTAACATCGCGTGGTAAAATTTTATCTCCGCTTCCTGCTGATATTTTGTATGTAATTCTTCCGTCAGGAAGTTGTAAATCTGCAAACGGAGTTGCTGTAATTTTTACCTGAACATCTCCGTCAACCATTTTTTTGTAATTATTTTCAAATAATCTTGCTACATCAATTTTAATTTTACTGGCAGAAATTACCTGAGCCTGAGCTGAAGGAGCGGTAATTAGTAATAACAATGCAAAAACAAAAGCTATTGTTGGGTTAAAAACCCAGCCTGCATTCTTTATATTAAATTTCCAATTTCCACTTTTCACTTTCAACTTTCCTTTATGCTAATTAGATATTATATTAACCCTATGCCATGTTATTTGTTACTTGTAGAATATTACTTGATGCCGTAATTAATCTTGAGTTAGACTCAAATGCTCTTTGTGCTTTAATCAAACCAACAAGCTCATCAACGATTTGTACGTTAGAACCTTCAAGCATACCTTGCTGAATAAGACCTAAACCGTTTTGTCCCGGCGTATCCTGTACAGGGTTTCCTGATGCCTGTGTTTCCTGATACAAGTTATGTCCGATTGATAACAAACCTGATGGGTTTTGGAATTTAACAAGCTGAAGTGAACCAACTGTTGATTGTTGTGTTTGTCCCGGAAGTGTAACAGAGATATTACCGTCTTGTGTTATTGTAATTTCTGTTGCGTCACGTGGAATTGATACAGAAGGCTGAATTAACAAACCGTCATTTGTACACAACTGACCGAGTGAGTCAACCTGTAAACAACCGTCACGGGTATATGCAAGAGAACCGTCTTCTTTCATAACCTGAAGAAAACCGTCACCTTCAATTTCTATATCAAGGCTTCTTCCTGTTGAAATTGCAACACCCTGTGTAAAAACTCTTGTTGTAGCTGCAGTTTTTACACCCAGACCGATTTCAATACCTACAGGCTGATAAGTACCCTGATTCATCAAAGCACCCGGTGTTCTTGCTGCCTGAGAAAGCAAATCCTGAAACTCAATACGTGTTTGCTTGTATCCTGTTGTATTAACATTCGCTACATTGTTAGCAATAACATCAAGATAGTTTTGCTGCGCTATCATTCCTGTTGCTGCGGTTGTTAAAGCTCTTAACATATATTTTCCTCTTCTTCAAAATCTAAGCACAAAATGAAAAAATAATTTTTCATTTTCCACTTTTCATTTTCAATTTGTTTTGACTTACCATTTGATTGAGTAATAGAGCGTAACTCTACCCCTCCCCACTACTACTATAAATGTATTTATATTTGCATACATCAATCAAAAGGTTGAAAAAATCTTTAATCAAGGATGCAAAAATAGACCATGTGGTTAATTTTTTGTAATTTATTATCAATCCGAGGATTATTTATTAGTTCTTTTTGGATAAAAAGAACATGTCTGAACTTTTATGTTATAATTGAGCCAAAGAGAAAGGGAAGTTTTTATGACAAATTTATCACCATTACAAGTTGAAAGACTTAAATACCAGCCAAAATTACCTTCATCTTTGGCTTCAGGTATCAACCATTTACAATCAATTGAAGGAAATGCAACTCAATCTGTTGCTAATCAGGAAGAAATTAAAGCATTATTTAAAAATACTTACGGAAAACCAACAATTACTTTCCAGACTACAACTGATTCAACCAGTTGTGAATTGAGAAATGTAGGCGTTATTCTGTCAGGCGGTCAGGCTCCCGGAGGACACAATGTTATCGCAGGACTTTATGACGCTCTTAAACAAGCTAATCCTTCTAACAACCTTTACGGCTTTTTAGGCGGTCCAAGCGGTATTATTGAAGGAAAATATGTAGAATTTAACGACGAATTTATTAATGATTACCGTAACACAGGCGGTTTTGATATCATTGGTTCAGGCAGAACAAAACTTGAAACAGAAGAACAATTCCAGTCTGCATGGGAAGTTTGCAAAAAATTAAATATCTCTGCTGTAGTAATTATTGGCGGTGATGACTCTAACACAAATGCTGCACTTTTAGCTGAATGGTTTGTTGCTCATAATGCAAATATTCAGGTTATCGGCTGTCCTAAAACAATCGACGGTGACTTAAAGAATGAACAAATTGAAATTTCATTCGGTTTTGATACAGCAACAAAAACATACGGCGAGCTTATCGGTAACATTGAAAGAGATGCTAACTCTGCTAAGAAATACTGGCACTTTATTAAAATTATGGGCAGAAGTGCTTCTCACGTTGCTCTTGAAGCAGCTCTTCAGACTCAGCCAAACATTACACTTATCTCAGAAGAAGTTGAGCAAAGAAAAATGTCATTATCTTCAATTATTGATTATATGACAGATATTATCGTAAAACGTTCTGAGATGGGTAAAAACTTCGGTATAGCAGTTATTCCTGAAGGTTTAATTGAGTTCGTTCCTGAACTTAAATCTATGATTGCAAACTTAAATGATATTATGTCAACTTTAGAAAAAGATGCTAAATATTCAGCAGGAACTCCGGCTGAAAAAATTGCAATAATTGAAAATACTCTTTCAAGTGAAAACTCTTCTGTATTCAAATCATTGCCTGCGCTTATAAAAGCTCAGTTATTAATGGACAGAGACCCGCACGGCAATGTTCAGGTTTCTAAAATTGAAACAGAAAAACTTTTAATCTCTATGATTGAAGAAAAATTAGCATTATTAAAGAAAGAAGGTAAATACTCAGGCAAATTCTCAACCCAGTCACACTTCTTCGGGTACGAAGGAAGATGCGCATTCCCTTCTAACTTTGATGCTGACTACTGCTATTCATTAGGTTTCAATGCTTTTGCTTTAATTAACTTTGGTTTAACAGGATATCTTTCTTCTGTAAGAAACTTAACAGAACCTGCTAAAGACTGGATTGCAGGCGGTGTACCTCTTACAATGATGATGAATATGGAAAGACGTCATGGCGAAATGAAACCTGTTATCAAGAAAGCGTTAGTTGAACTTGATGGACCTGTATTCAAAAAACTTGAAGCTAACAGAGAAGACTGGGCGCTAAACGACAGATACCTGTTCCCCGGTGCTATCCAGTACTTCGGACCTTCTTCAGTTTGCGATATTACAACAGTAACATTGCAGCTCGAAAGCCAGGCTAAACTAGCTTCTGTATAGGGGGTAAATATATAATTAAAACTGGCGGTTTGCAAATTTTTGCAAACCGCCAGTTTTGTTATTAAATTTAGATAACTATATACAATGTTACAGTAAAATATTGTTATTCAGAACCCAATAATAATTTAGGGGTGAAGAATCCCTATAACTTATATTTTAAAGAGATTCTTCGGGATTAAATTACTATTTCCCTCAGAATGACCGGATTATAACAATATTACTGTAAAATGGTATATATTTCCCTAAATTTATCCTGAAATTAATTTTAACAGTGTTTTTATGTCAGATGAATAACTGTGTACACTTCCGTCAATACACAGTGTTTTATTATCAAAATGCATCTCTTCAACGCCCGTCCATGGATTTTGCCACATTCCTGTAGTTAAATCGGTTGTTGAATAATAATGACAGTCTGTATCACCTTTGTTTAAATTTTCTTTAAAGCCATTTCTTATATAAATACCATCTTTTTCTTGGGCTATATATTCGTTTAATAAATTTTTATCACTAATCCAATCAAAACGTTTCCCTGCGTATAAATCAGTTAATTCTGACTTACCTGTTATATTTGTTACAAGTACAGGACGTGGATTTGGCCCCGCATCTATTCTTCCGCAATAGCCTAAATCACGAGTTAATTCTGCCATTTTATGTCCCAGGCAGCCCTGAATATTTTTGTCGGTATTCAGTTCGCTCAAATCATTCCAATTAAACTCTTTTGAATATTTTAAAGATGGTATATTTACTTTTACTCCTTCGGGTATTTGTTCAAAAAGCCTGTATATTTCTATCCTTGAGTTTGGATTTTTAATCATGGCATTCCAGCTTGCTATTTTACCGCAATTACCTACGCCATTTTGAGAAGCCGCATACCGTTCAACAGCCGGGAACAACCTTTCATAAGTTTGTTTATCTATTTTTAATGCTTCATAACCGTCTTTTGTTTTTACAAACATTTTTTCACAAACAGAAAAAACTTCGCCAAACTCAATTTTTGCAATTTCTGATTCAACTAATTTTGTAAATTGCGGAAAATAATTTTCACCGTTTAACATTTTTTGCATATCCGATTTTACAAGAGGATGAAAATGTGCTTCGGGGAAAAACGTAGCAACATTGTGCTTGGGAACAAGCCCTTTTTGATGAAGCTTAATTAAATCCGTTAATTCTTTATATCTTTCCGGGTTATTGTATTTAGCCTGTATAATCGCTTTTTTGGTATATAAATCGATAGTCCAGTCCGTATATAATTTTTTACCGTCATTTGCTAAAATATTTTCAACTTCCTCAACATCTTTCAGAAATTGGTCTAAAAATTTTTGTTTATCACTAAATCCTGAGTGGTCAATGTCCTGAAGATAAAGCATTCTTTTCTGTAAAGCTGTGTTAACTTCTTCGCCTGCTTTTTTAGGGAATAAACGTGATAGTTCTTCCAAAAATACAGAATTGTTATCATTAATTATCTGAATATCTTGAGCACCAAAATCTGCAATTTTACCACTTGATTCATATATTCTGTCTGTTCGTTTTATACCCTGTGCTTCAAGCATTGTTTTTAGTTCAGCTTTGTTTGGAAGTTTAAACTTATTTCTTGTAAAGCTTACCGTATCTTCTGCAAGCGGCACATATCTGAGTTCTTTGGGTAGGCCGCTGCTTACCCCCTTATTTGCCCCTGTTTCAATTATTTTTGTTACGTTTTTACCGTAAATTTTAGTGTACTTAGCGCAAAATTCTGTAATCTGTGTTAATCCCATATTTAAATTCCCGTCTTTTTATCCTTACAATTATAAAAAGTCCATTTTTCTTCACAAATTGCCTATCTGTAAACAATTTGTTACAATGGAAATGAAGAAGTAAATATGAAATTACTTCGAGAATAACACAAAGCATAGTGCATTCCCTCGCCCAACGGGAGAGGGTAAGGGTGAGGGGGCAATGAACAACAACATTTTTGAAAAAAATATAAACGCATTAAAAGAAAAAAATCCAAGGCTTGCGGATGTATTACTAAAGTACATTTTGACAGATGTTCCGCAGCTTGTTAAGGAAAATAATTTTTATAATTTTGCATACAAGGGAAAACATTTGCATAATCCCTTAAATCCTTTAGCAGAAGCAACTGAAATTTTTGCAATGGCAGAAAATACGCCCGTTGCAATACATTTGATTTTTGGTATGGGTTTGGGTTATCTTTTTCAGGTTACATCAGCTAAATCACAGGGTACGGTTATATTGTATGAGCCGGATTTGAATATTTTAAGGACAGCATTTACTCTCGTAGATTTTTCAAAAGACATTTTAAAAGATAATGTATTTATAACAAACGATTTTACCGAAGCCTGCGGATATATTTACCAAAAATCAAATATGCAAAACACTCCGCTTTTGCTTTCAACAACCGCATACAGAGAGCTTAATTCCGAAAGTTTCAACAATATGGTTACAGAACTTCAGCGTACAGTCGGAAGATTCAGTCTTGATTTAAAATATGCAAAAGAGAAGTTTTATGGTCTTGTTCTTAAAACTATTAACAATATTCCAAAACTCGTTAACGAGATTCCAGTTGCGGAATACAAAGATATCTTTAAAGGAAAGACCGCAGTCGTAGTATCAGCAGGACCGACATTAGACAGAAATATCGAAATTTTAAAAAAATACAGAGATAATTATATTCTTATAACCGTCGGTACTGCAATGAAAACTCTCAGCGCAAATAATATTACTCCCGATTTTTTGTGTATTATTGAGGCGAATGATTGTTCGAGACAAATTGCAGGACTTGATTTAAGCAATATTAATTTTATAACCGAACCGTATTCAAATCCAAATGTAAGAACTTTTAATTACAAAAATACATATTCTCATATTTCTCAGAACCTTCCGACAAATGAGTTATGGAGAGATATAGCAGATATTGATATATCGGAATACTATTCTAAAGGAACGGTATCCTATACTGCACTGAA
>CACWIL010000029.1 GCA_902760905.1 uncultured bacterium | reverse complement strand
TCAATGTATGCATCATCTGCGTAAATTGCATTAAATACCGCACCTCTATTTGTAGAGCTATTGTTATTGATAGATATAACAGCGTTCTTAGCTCTGTAATCATGGTCAACAATTTGGTTATCAGGATTGGCAAACATTGGCTCTTGAGTAACAGGTGTCTGAATATTGTAATTAGTTCTTGTTGCGGAATTTGTATTGCCATCGATAAACTCTTTGCTTACACCTTTTACATCAAGAACAATAGCCTTGCCTTCGCCATAAGAATTGATACCTTGTGCTTTGTATATTGAATCACCAACAAGACCAAGTTGTGTATCAGTGTAAGTATTATTAGCAGATTTATAGCCTGCCGGATTTTTCAAGGTTGAAACAGAAGATGTTTTTGCATTTGCTGAGTTTATATAAATATTATCTGCCATCAAGCTTATATCAGCAATCTGTCTGCCATTTGAGTCATACTCACCCTTACCTTTATTTCTGCCCTGAACATAAGCTGTGTAAATTTTAAGTGTTGAATCAGCATTACTGCCACCCATAGCATCTAGGACTTCAATCTCTATAGATTGAGGAACTGCGGCATTTGTACCGTTACCTATATTATCGTGAGGATACAAAATGTCATCAAAACCGATAGCATTTCCACCAATATTATATATCGTCAGTTCTTTGCCTGTTTCAAGTATATGCAAATCTCCACCAGAAGTAATATAGTTAAGTATTGAGCCTGAAACATTTGTCAAATCTATATCACCACGTTTTGATATTATTGAATCTATGTGTAAAGGATTATTTGAATTTGATTTCAAATCAACATAAATATTATTTTCAGCCTCTAAACTTACTTTTGCTCCGTTATTAGTTAATGTATCCTGATTTATAACCATTTTCTTATCTACAGAGCCTATTGTATTGCTTGATATCAATGATACGTTTTGACCATTTATAGGAGAACCATTTTCAGAAACATTCAATATAGAATATCCTGTAAAGTATTCTTCGTTGTTTTCCGGTGTAGGTCTTAAATCCGGTGTACTCCAATCTGCTGCCGTTAAAATTACATCACCATCAGATGTTACATCTTTAAGATTAAGGTCTGTGTAATAACCTCTTAAATTTATTAAACGTTTATCGGTCTTAATATTATTTTTAGCTGTTGCAATGATTGTTCCTATTACTCCTACATTCAAAGAATCAGTATAATCTCTTGTAGTTGCATCTATACCGATTTTTGCGTTCGGGTTAGAGTTTACACCTATATCACCGTCAATCACGTTTAATACTAAGTTTCCGGTAGTTGCAAAATTCGGAATATATATTTTTTCCCATTTATCATAATCTGCAAAATTGACACTATAATGTTTGTCTAAAACTTTATCTGACATTCCGTTTATTACATTACCATTGTTTTGCGAAACAATAATGTCATCCATATATGTCATTATTTCATCATATATAGTAATATCACCATTTTTATTTGTAATGTTTATATTGCCGCTTTCGTTTGTTATGTATGAATTAAAATTAATTCCTCCGTTAGAATCAATGTTAATTGCGCCTGCACTATTAGAAAGATTTATAGGTTTATGCTGACGGTTTGAATAATCAGCTTCACCTGCCATATAAAAATCACCATGACTTACTGTATTATAAATCTTTGAAATATTAACAACTTTGTTTGTATCATTTTTAATTGTAATAGGGTTGCCGCCGCTCTTTGTTATAATATTTGATGCAACAGAGCCGCTTTGGATATCCATATCAACTGTACCATTCGTATAGTCTATACCAAATACATAAATTTGACCGTCTTTATAGATTGCTTTGATATTATTGCCGTTTGCATCACCTAAATAAGGTGTAGCGCCAAGATTAATCATATTAGTTTCACCTGTAGTAGGATCAAGAACCAAGTTTTTCGGCTTTAACATTTCATCTGTTATTACAAGTTTTCTTTCCCTATAACCTGCTTGAATAGTACCGCCTTCTTCCATATCAGCTTCTTTTCCGGTTATACGAATGTTCTTTCCGGCAAACATGCTATCATTTTTTTTGAAGGTAAATTTATTATCAGGCATGATTTGAATATTGCCGCGTGTCGATACTAAATGTTTGCTTCCTGCTTCTATATCAGATAATGCGATAATATCTCCGCTATCATTAAATATATCCAATTTACCGCTTGTTAATATCGGTCTTTGCATTGTAATATCTGATTCTTGTAGATTGTGAGGAACATCAAGAGTACCTGCAAAAGGATTTAGGATATCATAGTAATTTGTAATTTTAACATCACCATTTCCGCCTATTCCGATGCTTTTGTAGTGAACACCGTCTTTTGTACCAATTACTTTGTTATCATCATTCATGTAATCAGAATAGCCTTTTCCGTTAATTATTAAACCGTTATGAGTACCATCGCCAAACATAACAGAGTTTACAATTACACTTCTTGTAGAATAGTTGTCAACAGTAAGTGCTGGACTATCAACTCTAAATTCACCACTGCCGGTAATATCATTTACATCGCTAATATTTCCGTTGATATAAATACCTGATGCTTCTGTTGCTATGTCAGCTAATTCTACAAAATATGGTATATCCCCAAATGTATCAATCTTTGAGAATACTATTGCCAGTAAATTTTCTGCTTGAGTTTTTGAATTTTTTACTAATAAATTCTTTTCGCTTTCATCATTTGCTTTATCATTTTTCATAATTGCTAACTGATCTGCAAATAATGTTTTTATTGTACTCAGAGCTTCGGCTTCCGTCATCTCTTTTGTTCCTGTTGCTGAAGTTGCGTCAGGAACTGTAAATGAAGGAACAAGAATATATTTATCGTTATACACATTATACTTACCTTTTTCGGTTTCAGTCAGCCTTTTAGCTACAATATCTGCATTATCCGATAATATTTTTATTTGTTGTTCAGTTAAATTTTTATAAACATTTGTAGTATCACCGTCTTTTTTACTATCTATAAACTTGGCAATATTCATAATATCAGATTCTTTAACTGACGGTTCAATTCCGTCTGTATAGAATTTATCATTAGCTTGCTCAATTTGAAATCTCATTTCTTTTACATAAGCAATATATTCATTGGTTATTCTTTCATAATCAATTTCACCTGCATTATTATCACTCAATGCTTTTTTAACAAGAGCTTTATAATCCTCATTACCTGCTTTTTCAAATTCTTCTAAAGACAACTGTGTATATTTAGGATTATTTAACTCATTTTCCATAGCTTCTATATTTTCTATTGCTTTATCAATCATATCAATTGCTTCTTCTTTTTTCGCAATAGTTTTATCAAGTTCTTCTATTTGTTTATTAATTTCGCTAATTCTTGCCTGTAAAATTTTGATTGTGTTATTCTTTATATCACTGCTATCGCCGGTAACATCTTCTGAAAGGAAATAATCACCCTTACCAAATCCTGTTAATGATGTTAAATCAATCTTACCGTCAGAAGTAATCTTCATGTATCTGTTATTACCTTCTCCGGCTTTCATTTCACCGTCAAGAACCAATTTATGGCTAGGTCCGCCTGAGATTTTGTTCCAATGACCTCTGACGGTAATAGGAATACCAAATAAACCGTAGCTTGTTGATCTGAATGAAATCTCAGAGTTTAGAGTTTCTTTTCCTGAACCATAGTTTATATCAATATCCTTTTTAGAAGCTATTAAAGCATTTTTTGCGACATTAATAAGATTTTTATAAGTTCTTGTTAACGAACCATCCTGATCTGAAGTTGCAACAGCTGCGTCAGCTTCGGTACGAGCGTATTGGTTTAAATCATTGTTTGAATAATCCATAAAGTTTATATCAACAACACTTCCTGCATTAATTTTACCTTTGTTTTCAAGTTTATTGTTGACATTTAATGTTAAATATGATTTTGCGACAGGCTTTCCTGCAAAGTTTTTTGCATCTGCATAAGAACGTGTGTGCAATGTGTTATTTGAATCAAAATCAAATACGGTAGAGCGTTTTGCTGAAACTGATGATGTTTCATCTATTGCTACTCTGTTTGTATTGTTAGTAATCAATTTATTAGTAGATTTTGGTACTGCAACAAATCCTGCGCCGGAAGAATCAATTTTTTGCATAAAGTTAGCATCAGTGTTAACAGTTAAATTAACATTCTCGTCTGCGTTAACTTCTGCACCGTTCTTAAATTCAATTTCACTTGTTTGATTAATAGTATTAGTTAATTTAGTATCATTGCCTGCTATAAATCCGTAAGAAGCTCCTCTGTAATCAACCCAATCATTTTCTCTTGCGTTTTTAACTTTAGAAATAGCTTTCATTATAAGATTTTTAGCTGATATTTTTGAATTATCAACTGTTATAGCAGTACCTGAACCGTAAGTATGATTTACATCATTTGATACGATTGCGATAACACCGCCGTTTGTCATTGATGCAGTGTCTTTAACAATATTGGTATTATTTACTGAAATATCAATGTCATTATCAAGATTAATGTCAGAGTTCTTAATATTCAAGCTTGTTTTACTGTCCAATTCTCCGCCTACACTTGCTGTACTAATAGAAAGAGCACCTCCTGAAACAGATGATGAAACTGTATCTTGTGTATTTTCTGAATTATGAGATATTGTAAGTTTATTAGCATAATCTTTTGACGGAGTATAATTGTCTAAGTTTATTACAGATTCTCCGTTTACCTTATTATCTACTCTGATACTTGTTACTGAAATACCTCCTCCTGCGGAAGAAGAATAATCTATTTTTGAAAGTCTGTTAGTATTAGTGTTAATTTTAACTTCTTTAGCATTTAATTCTCCGCCGATATTTAAAATTGTATTTGAATTAACATCAGCTGTCATACCAAGACCGCTGCCGGACACAACACCAAAAGAAGAAGAAGCTAAAGAATGAGAACTTTTAACATTACTGTTTACTTCTATATCAATTACATTTGCAATAGTATTAACACCTGCTACATCAACTCCAACTTTACCTATAACATCAGTCGTTAATGACGAAACTCCAATTGTTATTGCCGATGTGGATAGACTGCTAAGTTCGGCACTTGCTTGTTCGTCAATTTTTGCAAGCATTTTCAGAGAATCTGCATTGTGATTGTCTGACTTCATTATTGCATTTGATATAACATTATTTGTAGCTTTTGGTTTTATTACTGAAAAGTCAAAAAGACTAAAGCTTTTATTTTCTATATACGCTTTTGCTTCTGCTGTTGCTGAGTCTATTGATTCAGTTTCAATTAAATCAGCTAAGTTGTCCATATCTACTTTAGATGCTTTTGCACCTGACAAGATGATTGTTTTACCGCTGTTATTAATAGTCAAACCTTTTTTATCATCTTGAGTTTTTATACTGTCTATTCCGGCTTGCATAGTAGCATTCATATTTGCACCTGAACTGGTAGTTCCTATACTCAATCCTGTTGCAGATGTAGTATTGGTGCTTGTAGATGCAACCAGCTTATCCGAAGATGCAACTATATTTAATCCTTTAACATTTATATCACCGTTAACATCTTTTATAATTGCTCTGGTTATAGATGTTTCATCAGCTTTGCTATTTATAACGGCAATCTTTGCAGCTGCGACAACATCTGTTTGCAAAGATGTTGCGACATCAGCATTTCCTGTTGCGTGAAGATTCAAATAATCCGCTGTTATATTTGTATCCCCTGTAACTATTGCATTTGTAACATTTTTATCAATAACTTTTGATATAGAAACGTTAACATCTATACCTCCTACAGTTACTGCTTCACTTGAAATATCTGCTTTATTGGAAGATTTTGCATTAATATTTACATTTTTAGCATTAACATTTGCATTAGTAATTTTTGAATTGGTTAAAGCCTTATTATCATAAATACCAACTGCACCACCTATTGATGCTGCACCAGCAGAGTATTGCTTATTTGTCATTTTTACATTATTGACAGATTCGGCATTAATATTAATATTTCCATCTGCTTTAACATTTCCACCTGTAATTTCCGCATCTGTACTATTAGAAAAATCAACCAGTTTGACACCGACACCTGCTGCAAGACCGCCTAAAGTAACACTGGTATTCTCAAAAGATAAAGTATCTGTTAATTTACCGTCTTTATCCACACCTTTTATAACAGTTTTAGAATTAAGAGTAATGTCTTCTGTTGTTTCTAAATTACCATTAACTCTTGCTATAGCACCTGTTTTATCTTTTGTAGATGTTGTTGCATTAAACTTGCCATCACCTTTTGGATTCGTATCATTTTTGTCATCCGATGTAGCTTTATTATATTGCTCCTGTACCTTACTTAATGCATTGTTGATAGAACTATCGTTTCTGTCTTTATCATCAATAGCTTCTCTTTTACCTAATTGAATAACGGAAATATCACCGGCAATTGCAATACCACCACCGGCAAAACCTGAAATTGTATTTTTAAGAGCATAAACTATATTTGAAGCCAAGTTAGCTTGTTTTGCTTTTACTTTATTATCAGCATCTGTTAATATTTCTGCACTTACTATTTCATTGTAATTGCTTACATTAATATTTGCACCTCCGGCACCTAAACCCATTGCAGCAAAACCCATATCAGAAGTTGCAACAATCCTGTCATCTGCAGTTACGTTTATTTCATTATCAATATTTATATCTTTTGCGTTTCCGTTTTCATCTTTGTAATTAGCTAAAACATAGGCTCTTGTTTCGGATTCTATTTGATTAGCAATAGCATCAACTAAAAGAGTTCCGCCTACCGCTGCTGCTGAAACACCATAGTTATTTCCTTCAAATAATTTATCTCCATGTGCTTCAACAATCAAGTTTGCTGCTTTTTGAATATCAGTTTTTTCTACGTATGATAATGTTGTATTTTCATACATATTATAAATTAGGTTTGTAGAAGATGCACCGCCAAGACCTGCTAAACCAACACTACCTGTAAGGTTATGTATACGATCTTGGAAGATGTTACCGTTTTTGTCTTTATTTGCAGTTAATGTAATATTACCGGCATTTGTAATAACGGTATCTTCAATATATGACTTAACTGTTGAATCAATTGAATTAAGAATAATATTTACACTTAATGCTCCGCCAATTCCTGTAATTGATGCTGACATCAATGCATTTTCGCTATCAACAACAGATGATGAGGATATATTTATATTATTGTTTGTATTTATATTCATCTCTTTTAAACTTGCATCAACGGTATTTTCATAATCATTTCTGATTAAGAAACCATTCATGCTTCCGCCGATAGCTGCACCTGCAACACCTGCTATCGCAGAGAAATTGTCGACGTAATCATTAGCATTAATATATATATCGCCGTCATTTACATTAGAATTGATTACCTGAGCGATGGTTGTTCCTGTATATGTATTTATAAGAGGGATAAAGTTTCCTGCGAAACCTGTACCTGCAACAGAAGCACCAATTAATATATTATTTATTTCAATAGCGTGTTCTGCGTTTACATTTGTTCCGCCGTGAATTTCAGAACCGTTTTTAACGTAAGCATATACTTTATCGTTAATTTTATTTACATCGACACTTGCACCAACGGCAGCACCAACACCTGCTCCTTGTCCTGATATTACAACCTGATTTACATCCATAACGGATTTTGCATCAACATTAACTCCGCCTTTTGTAACTTTTGTATTATTTACTTCTGCTGTTATTGTATCTTCAAGAACATTTATTATACCTGAAACATTAATTGCAACATTACCTGCACCTGCAACAGCTGCCATAGCATCAAAATTTGTAAAATCTTGTTTTGCTTGAACATTTAAACCTTTTTCTGAAGAAATAGTTGAGTTTTTAACTTCAGAGGTAATATGTCCTTCCATATCATTTGATATAACAGATGCGTTTACTGCAACAGTACCTGATGCTCCGACACTGAATACTCCGACTTTTGGAGCAAGATTCTTTATGTCATTTTCTGTTATACCGTCAGATTTTGTATTTGTAGTTCCATCCGACTCAGTTTTTCCTGACTTTTTATATGCAGAAGTATCTTTAAACCAGCTTCTAAAAGGATTTACACTCGTTTTTTCCTGTCTGTTAAAGCCTCTATCTGCAATAACATCAACTTTGCCTTGTTCACTTGTTACGTCTGAATTATATACTCCTGACTTTGCGGTAGAATCAACAAAATTCAATAATCCTGTCGCACCTATTGCTGCTGTTCCTGCACCGCCTATGTTAACTAGAAGTGCTGAAAACTCATCATCTGCTTGTGATTTTACGGTTACATCTTCTTCAGCTTTAATTGTTGCACCGCTCTTGCCTTCTGTGCCTATTTGAGCATAAGTTTCTGATTTTTGTTTATTGACATATACAACGGCACCAATTGCGGCAGCTCCTGCAGCATTAGCATTAACAACCAAACCTTTTAAATCATTGTCACTGCTTGCATTAACATTAAGTGAACCTGTTTCTATATTTACACCGTCATCAATTTTTGCGGTTATAGTATCATTTATAACATTAGCCACTGCACTTCCGTTTACAGATGCAGTTCCTGATGCACCACCGCCTACTGATATAAGAGTAGCTTTTTTGATAGAATCAGCTGCAACTGCTGTATTATTTTCTATATCTAATTTAGAACCGCTTAATATTTTTGAATTAACATTAGAGTTTCCTGCAAGTACAAATACGTTAGCACCTACTGATGCACTTCCGCCATATGAAAGTCTGCCTATAATAGCATTTGTTGCTGTGTAATCTTTTGCCAGAACATTTAAATTGCCGGCATTGATATTGGAATTTTGAATATAAGAATTAACTTCATTATCTACAACTTTAACTACAATAGCACCGGATACAGCAGCTTGGAAACTTGCACTTAAATCATAGAACATATTCCAATTTGCAAATGAGTCTTCTTTATCCTCATCAGTTGCAGATCTTTCTTTGTAATTGTTGTTAGAATCTTGTGCTGTATATTCTTTTGCATAATCAAGACTTGCAGAATCATAATTGCCGTCTTTGTCCTTAGTTGCACCAAATGCATTAACACTTGTTGCAATAACATTAACATCGCCTGCTGAGTTTACTGTTGTATCTTTGATTTCAGCAGTAACAGTTTTATCTAAAACATCAACATTTACATTACCGTTTATAGCAGAACCGCCATTAGAAAGTCCAAGCGTTCCGCCTCTTGTTATTATACTTGTTACATCAGAAGCATTGACAAGAACACTTCCGCTCTTTTCTACTTCACCAAATAATTGAGCTTTTATTGTGTCAACAAATACATTAGCATTAATATTTGCAGCAACAGTAGAACCTCCGTTTGAAAGTGCCACACCAACCGGAGTTAGAGTTAGTTCCTCAGATGCTTTAGCATTTACGGTAACATCTCCGTCTGTATTTATTTTAGAACCTTTTTTCAGCTCAGCAGTAACGTGATTGTTGTAAACATTAGCTATTAAGTTTGCTCCAATAGCATTTCCGTCCATTGAACCACCTGCAGCAACTGTTATTCCGCCAAGAGTGTTATCATAGATAGAATTTATGCCAACATTTCCTGTTGAATTTAATACTGAATTATTAACAGCTTGTGCAACAATGTCTGATATAAATACGTTAGCTATTCCGTTTACGTTTACCGTTGTTCCGCCGCTTGTTTGAATGCCTAAGTTTACTGCTAGGAATTTTAAATCTTCAATTTCTTTTGCTTTGATATCTATTGAATTTGATTTTTCTACCTTCAGATTATCAGCTTCTGCAGTAATTGTAGGCTTATCTACATTAACTATTGCACCGATACCAACACCAACTCCTGATTGAGAAGTTGAGAAATTCAATCCGCCTGCTAAACTTTGATTTGCTACATTTTCAGTAGCAATAATAGAAACATCACCATCTGAAACTATTGTGGAATCTTTACCTCTTGCAGTTACTTTGTTTGTGTTTACTTCGGTATTAACGGCACCGTCAAAGTTGTAGCTTGATTTAGAGCCTGTTGCAAGAGCCGCAGCTATTGCAATAGTATTATAATCCTGTGTTAAATCAGCATTTATCTTGACATCACCTGCATTTAATATATTACTGTTTATTACTTCGGCAACAATATCTTTTGAACTATAGTTAACTGTTGCAGCAATACCTGCACCTATACCTGTTGAACCTTGACCGCCTTTAGAATAAGCAACACCGCCTGTTACGTTCCAAATTTTAGAGTTATCTTTTGCTTCTACTGTTACATTTGGATTTTTTGCATCATTTTCTTTTTTAACTGTTGAATTATTTATTTTTGAAGATACAGTATTCTTTAGCGTATTCCATCCAAAAGAACCGCCTACTCCAATTTTTAAGTTATCTTCATTATTAGTTGCAGCACCAATACCTACTGTTACATCATATAATCCTATAACGGTATTTGATAATACATTTAATCCTTCAGCGTCAGAAGATGTAAAGTTAATTATTGAATTTTCTACTAAAGATTTTGCTGCAGAGTAGTTGCGATATATGTTTACACCTGCACCAACAGCAACATTTCCTGCTTTTGCAAAACCGCCGTTTACATCAACAACAAATGCATCGTAGCTTGATGAAACTTCTGCTTTTTTACCAACATTAATTGTTGAGTTCGTGATTTTAGCTGTCGCTTTTGTTTCATCTTTTGTTATATCAACTGAACCTGCGGCAGCTAAAGAGAAGTTAGATGAAGCTGTTTTTGTATCTGCTTTTTTATTGTCATCACCTTCAAGCTTTTTGTTGTCATTATCTGTTAATGTATCTGCATTACTTTTTTTGTTTTTAGCATCATCCGTAATAGCACCTTTGTTGCTGGTTCCCTTATCCGGATCGCCGCCTTCTTCAATCTTTGGTGCAGCTTCTTTTCCGTCTTTATCGACAGTTTTATCTGTTGTTTTAATTGTTTCACTATTTTTCTTTACTGAGGATTGTGCCTGTTCCGAAGCATCATTTTCTGCAAACAGGTCATTAAGATTCATAACGTCTTCTTCATCATCCCCTGCTTCATCAAGCATATCCATCCAGTTTCCGATATTTTTGGATTTCTTTTTGTCATTATTGTTATTGTTGTTATCATCTGAAGAGGATTCATTCTCTTTTGGTTTGTCATTGTCACTGCTTGGCTTTTCTTGTTCTTTTTCTTCGTTACTTTTCTTGCCTTCTTCTTTTGATTCTTTCATGTCATATCCGCCGGCACTTGCAGCAGCAAGTAAGACATCAATCTTTTTAGACGCAGTGTCTGCATTTACATTAACTTCATCGGCTGTTATTGTTGAATTATCAATATACGCTTCTATTTCTTGTTTTAGAGTTGCAACATTTACTGATGCACCAACAGATGCACCGGATGAAGAGGATTGTTCACCTTCTCCAGAACCTTTTTGGGTTGCGTTTACACCAAGAATGTTAACTATAATAATAGTATTATCGAAATTTCTTGGTTCTTTTACATTTAATTCATGTGAATCTTCATCAAATTCAAACGGATCATCATCGCCTTTTTCTTTCATGGCGATAGTTCCTTTTCCTGCATTAACATTAATACTATTAGCACTAATATCATCAGCGTTTACTATAAAGGCAGATGTTTTTCCGCCAACATTTTGAACATTAACACTTCCTTCAATAACAAATGTTGCGGCTTTACCTCCTGTAACAAGAGCATTAACATAAGCTTCTTCTTGACCTGCATTTACGTTTATGTCGCCTGAATCAACTTTTACTTTAGCGTTATCAATTTTTGCAGTTGCATTACTTTCTAAATTACTTACTAAAACAGAACCGCCCAAACCGAATTTGGAAGCTTCGTCTTTATCAGGATCGTTGCCGCCTATTTTTTCTGAAATAAGTTTATTAATTTCCTCTATCAAGAAATCAACCTTACCTGCTGCATTATAGTTTACAATAGAGTTTGCTGCATTAATGTTAACATTACCATCATTTCCTGTTACATTAATAACCGCACCGTTAACAACTTCTGCAACAGTATCATTTTTAAGAGTATTAACCAGTATAGAACCTGCTATTGCTGCAGTTTCAGCAGAACCTTGAGCTTTTGCAAAGTTATTAAACAAACCTTCCATGCTTAATTCGTTATTACCTGCAAACTCTCTTGGTTTTTTTAGAGCAGAACCTACATTTTTTAAAGTATCAGGATTCAATAATTTTTTAAGTTCTGTGTGTAAAAATTCAGCATCCCAATTTGCAACACCATCACCCTGATCAAAACCGACACCTAAATTTAGTTCTGTACCGTTTTCGAGTTCCTGACCTATTTTTAATTCCATAGGATTCATTGGAAGCTGAGTCGTAGCATTAACTTTTACTTC